>NZ_JAOQJI010000012.1:0-97594 GCF_025567125.1 Phocaeicola fibrisolvens
TAAAGATACAAAATCTTTAGGTAATAACAATGCCTCGGCTTGGGAAAGTCGGGGCGTTGTCATAAAAAAAGAGGGTATGCATTTTGACACACCCTCAAAAGGAGCTACCCTAAAATTGGAAACTTACATATCCTTCATTCTTTATCGACAGTTTTCCACAAACAATCAGTTTACTTTTATTCAGTCTTTGAATGTCATATCATACCTATGCTAGACATCCACAATATCAAAATTCATTCTTTAACTTAATCACATTTTTATGGAACAAGACTCAGAGAAAGGTATCAGACATAGAGGGCAAAGATGCATAGAGCCTGAAGCCGTCTTTGGACAAATCAAATACGACATGGGATACAAAAGGTTCAGGCATTTTGGAAAAGACAAGGCCACAATGGACTTTGCCTTCTTTGCCATTGCCTTTAATATAAAGAAAATGTGTGCTAAAATCAAAAATCAGAAGATGACAGACAAAAATTATCAAAATATAAGGGTGGCATAAGCCATCTACAGCACATTATACCCCCAAAAGGCATGGACATAGGAAAAACATAAATCACACTCTATGAAAAAGGCAAACGATGATTATATAACGAAAAAGAGGATGCATCATTTTGACACATCCTCTTGACGTTGGACTACCAAGATTCGAACTTGGACAAACAGAACCAAAACCTGTTGTGCTGCCATTACACCATAGTCCAAACTTTATGTTGTTTTCCTCGGAAAACGTTGCAAAGATAAATGTTTTTAGGAATACTTTCCAAATAAATTCTGACTTTTTTTCCGTTTCTGCGGGGAATCCTTACCTTTGTTTTCAAAACCATTTGATTATGATGAAGAAAATATTGTCTGCATTGGTGCTGGGAAGCACAGTGACTTGTGCCATGGCGGTTACCCCGTTGTGGATGCGTGACGTGCGTATCTCCCCAGACGGAAAAGAAATTTTGTTTTGTTACAAGGGAGACATCTACAAGGTAGCTTCTAAAGGGGGTGAGGCGGTACAGCTGACTACCCAGGATTCCTACGAATCGTCTCCGGTGTGGTCGCCCGATGGCAAGCAGATTGCCTTTGCCAGCGACCGTTTTGGGAATACGGATGTGTTTGTGATGTCGGCCAACGGAGGTTCGGCTCGCAGATTGACCACTAACTCGGCTTCGGAAATTCCTTCCGCTTTCACACCAGACGGAAAGTACATTGTGTTCTCGGCCAGCATTCAGGACCCGGCCAGCAGTGCGCTGTTTCCGACTTCTGCCATGACGGAATTGTATAAGGTATCGGCAGAAGGGGGAAAGACGGAACAGATTCTGGGTACGCCTGCCGAAATGGTTTGCTTCAATGCGGCGGGCAACAAGTTCTTGTATCAGGACCGGAAAGGGTTTGAGGATGAATGGCGCAAGCACCACACTTCTTCTATCACACGGGATATCTGGATGTACGACATGACCTCGGGCAAGCATACCAACCTGACCAAACGGGCGGGAGAAGACCGTAACCCGGTATTGTCGGCCGATGGCAAGGAAGTGTTCTTCCTGAGTGAGCGCAACAAAGGTTCGTTTAATGTGTATTCGTTTCCGTTGGATCACCCGGACCAGGTGAAGCCGCTGACTTCTTGCTCCACACATCCGGTGCGTTTCCTGTCTTTGGGCAGCGACGGTACAATGTGCTATACGTATAATGGAGAAATTTATACACAGGCTCAAGGTGGAAAACCGGCAAAAGTCGCCATTTCACTGACACGCGACGACGAGGATATTCCGGTGACGTTGACCTATACGAGAGGGGCTTCGGAAGCGGTGGTTTCGCCCGACGGCAAGCAGGTGGCTTTCATCGTGCGTGGAGAGGTGTTCGTGACCTCTGTGGAATATGGTACGACCAAGCAGATTACGCATACACCGGAAGCGGAAGAGGGATTGTCTTTCGGAGCAGACAACCGTACGCTGGTATATGCCAGTGAGCGGGAAGGAAACTGGCAGCTTTACAAGGCGGAAATTGAACGGAAAGAGGATTTGAATTTCCCGAATGCCACTTTGATTAAGGAAGAAGTGCTGTTGCCTTCCAAGACCGTGGAACGGATGTATCCCAAGTTCTCGCCCGATGGCAAGGAGGTGGCTTTCATTGAAGACCGTATCCGCCTGAAGGTGTTGAACCTCGAAACGAACAAGGTGCGTGAGATTACCGACGGAAGTACGTGGTATGAACTGAGTGGAGGATTCCATTATGCCTGGTCGCCCGATGGAAAATGGTTTACGCTGGAGTTCATCGGCAACAAGCACGATCCGTATACCGATATCGCTTTGGTCAGTGCCGACGGAAAAGGAAAACTCGTGAACCTGACCAACAGTGGTTACACCAGTGGTTCGCCGAAATGGACCATGGACGGCAATGCCATCCTGTTCACCACCGAGCGTTACGGAATGCGTAACCATGCTTCCTGGGGTTCACTGGACGACGTGATGATGGTCTTTGTGAACCAGGATGCCTACGACAAATACCGTATGAGCAAGGAGGATTACGAGTTGCAGAAGGAACTGGAAAAAGAACAGAAGAAGGCTGCGGAAAAGAAAGACGGAAAGAAGGAAGATAAAAAAGAGGATAAAGACAAGAAAGATGAGGCTGCCAAGGTGAAAGACATCGTGGTGGAACTGGAGGGCATTCAGGACCGTATCGTGCGTCTGACACCGAATTCATCGAACATCGCCTCGGCTATTCTTTCGAAGGATGGAGAGAGTCTGTATTATCTGTCGGCTTTCGAACGGGGTTTCGATATGTGGAAACTGGATTTGCGCAAACGGGAAACAAAACTGTTGCACAAGATGGGTTCCGGATGGGCCGACATGGAGATGGACAAGGATGGAAAGAATCTGTTCGTGCTGGGGTCAGGTTCCATGCAGAAGATGGACATGAGCGGGGAGAAGCTGAAGCCGATTTCTTATCGGGCGGATGTGAAGATGGACTTGGCTGCTGAACGGGCTTACATGTATGATAACATGTGTCGTGAGGAGCAGAAACGTTTTTATGACGTGAAGATGCACGGAGTAGACTGGAAGGCCATGACGGCTAATTACCGTCGTTTCTTGCCGCATATCAACAACAAATATGATTATGCGGAAATGCTGAGTGAACTGCTGGGCGAACTGAACGTATCGCACACGGGAGGCCGTTACCGTCCGGGAGCTAAGGAAGCTACCGCCAGTCTGGGATTGCTGTATGACTGGAGTTACACGGGCAAAGGCATGAAGGTGGACGAAGTGGTGGAAAAAGGTCCGTTCGACCGGAAGACGACACAGGTGAAACCGGGTGTGGTGATTGAGAAGATTGACGGACAGCCGGCCGAGGGTGATTTTGCGGCGTTGCTGAATGGAAAGGCTGGTAAGAAGGTCTTGGTTTCGTTCTACGACCCCGAGTCGAAAGCCCGTTGGGATGAAGTAGTGAAACCCATCAGCGGCGGAGCCTTGAGTGGCCTGTTGTATGAGCGTTGGGTGAAACAGCGTGCGGCAGATGTGGACAAATGGTCGAACGGTCGCCTGGGATACGTACATATCGAATCTATGGACGACGGCAGTTTCCGTACCATTTATTCGGATATCCTGGGTAAATACAACAACCGGGAAGGTATCGTGATTGATACGCGTTTCAACGGAGGAGGCCGTTTGCATGAAGACATCGAAGTGTTGTTCAGCGGACATAAGTACCTGACACAGGTCATCCGCGGACGGGAAGCCTGCGACATGCCGAGCCGTCGCTGGAACAAGCCTTCCATCATGTTGCAGTGCGAGGCCAACTATTCGAATGCACACGGCACGCCGTGGGTATACAAGCACCAGGGAATTGGTAAGCTGGTAGGCGCACCGGTTCCGGGTACGATGACGAGTGTGAACTGGGTACGGATGCAAGATCCGGATTTGATTTACGGTATTCCAGTCATCGGTTACCGTCTGCCGGACGGCAGTTACCTGGAAAACAAGGAACTGGAGCCAGACATTTATGTGCTGAACGCGCCCGAAACCATTGTGAAAGGAGAAGATACGCAGTTGAAGGCGGCAGTAGACGAGCTGTTAAAAGAGCTGGATGCGAAGAAATAAGGACTGAAATTTCCGGGAGAACTGTCTTTCCGGACTTACAAAAATGCCGGTTGATTCACAATGAGTCAGCCGGTATTTTTTGTTTTCTGACCTTTATTTCCCGAAGTAATTTTATCTCATGTCAGTACTCTCTTGGTAGTACTCTAGTACTTCCGAAAGTACTGGCAGACTTCAAGATACAAGAAAGGCTGCCCCAAATGGTATTGAGACAGCCTTCCGGTATCTTTTTCTGAAAGAATTTATTTGGCGATAACCAAGTAATAGTTCTTCTTTCCGCGCTGTACGAGCAGGTATTTTTCATCCAGCAGGTCGGCTGCGGTGATTTCCTGGTCGAAAGCCGTCAGTTTCTCTTTGTTCAATGAAACGCCACCGCCTTGAACCAGCTTACGCATTTCACCTTTTGACGGGAAGATGGCTGCTTTTTCGGTAAACAAATCTACGGCCTTGATGCCTGCTTCAATATCCGTCTTGGATACTTCAAACTGAGGAACCCCTTCAAATACAGAAAGTAGGGTGTCTTCGTCCAGTCTCTTCAGGGCCTCGGAAGTAGCTTTTCCAAAGAGGATGCCAGAGGCTTCCACTGCCGCATTGTAGTCGGCTTCCGAGTGAACCATGATGGTCACTTCCTTGGCCAGACGTTTCTGGAGCACGCGTGCTTCAGGAGCCTGTTCGTGTTCGGCAATCAGGCCTTCGATTTCTTCCTTGCTCAGGGAAGTGAAAATCTTGATATAGCGTTTGGCATCTTCGTCGCTTACGTTCAACCAGAACTGATAGAACTTGTAAGGAGAAGTATAACGGGAATCCAGCCAGATGTTTCCTGATTCTGTCTTTCCGAATTTACCGCCGTCGGCTTTTGTAATCAGCGGGCAAGTCAGGGCAAATACTTCTCCTCCGTTGGTACGGCGAATCAGTTCAGCACCTGTGGTGATGTTTCCCCACTGGTCGGAGCCACCCAGCTGCAGCTTGCAGTTCTTGGTTTCATACAGATGCAGGAAATCGTATCCTTGTAACAGCTGGTAAGTAAATTCTGTGAAAGAAAGACCGTCGCGGGCTTCTCCGTTCAGACGTTTCTGTACGGATTCCTTTGCCATCATGTAGTTCACGGTGATGTGTTTTCCTACGGTACGGGCAAAATCCAGGAAAGAGAAGTCTTTCATCCAGTCGTAGTTGTTTACCAGTTCTGCACGGTTCGGGGCATCCGATTCAAAATCGAGGAATTTGCCCAACTGCTTCTTGATACACTCCTGATTGTGGCGCAGGGTTTCCTCGTCCAGCAAATTACGTTCCTGCGACTTGCCTGAAGGGTCTCCAATCATACCAGTGGCACCGCCTACCAGTGCCAACGGCTTGTGGCCGCAGCGTTGGAAATGACGCAACATCATCACGCCACACAGGTGACCGATATGCAACGAGTCGGCTGTAGGGTCAATACCCAGGTAAGCCGTTACCATTTCCTTCTTCAGCAGTTCTTCTGTTCCTGGCATCATGGTATGTATCATTCCACGCCATCTTAGTTCATCTACAAAATTCATCGAATGAAATTCTTAGTTTAACATATTTATTTAATAATTGAAGCAAAAGTACGACACTTTCTCTGAATAACCAATTTTTAGCGGTTAAAAAAGAGACGGTTAGCATTTTCGTGGAGGGCTTTGATGAGGCTCTCCATAGTCGTGCCGCGTACGGAAGCGACTTCGGAATAGAAGGTGGGGAAATCGATATTTTCTTCATCGCTTTCCACCAATAACTTTTCGGTCGGCACGGCAGACAGGGCTTTTTCTTGGTATTTTTTTCCGAAGGAAAGATAAAATCCATGCCGGAGCAAGTCTTCGGCCAGTTCTTTCTTTCCTCTGAAACCATGAATAATCCAAGGTTGCGTAGGACGATGTTTCTTTTGGAATGCCAGAAGCTCTGTCGTAGCCTTGACAGCATGAATAAGTAAGGGGAAACGGTACTTTTCAGATAATGCAATGGCTGCCTGAAAAGCTTCCTGTTGCAGCGGAAGAGGAACATCGCACAGCTTGTCAAGTCCTGCTTCTCCCACGGCTACTACCCGTGGGTCGGATGAAAGGCAGTGTTCCATCCAGTTTGTTTGTAATGGGAGGTTCTCTGCAGACAGATACCAAGGATGGAGGCTGACAGAGAGGTACTTGGCTTGTTGGAAAACCACAGAGGCCGATTCCATCATGCTGCAGCTGAGAATGGAGGTGGTCTGTGCGTCGGATGTCAAGTGATGGGTGTGTGCGTCGAAAAAAGGAGTCTCAAGCATGGGGGAAAGAGTTAAGGAACAGGGTCGTATCCGGAGCCTCCCCAAGGGTGGCAGCGGAGAATGCGCCGTATGGCCAGGTACAATCCTTTCAGGGGGCCGTGCTTCTTGATGGCTTCAATGGCATACTGTGAACAGGTGGGGGTGAAGCGGCAGGAAGGAGGCGTGAAGGGGGAGATGCAGTTCCGGTAAAAATAAATGGGAAGCAAAAGAAGAAAAGTCAGAATCTTTCTCATGCCAGACGTTCTGCAGTAAGTTGTAACAGTTTGACGACCTTAGCTTCTACTTCAGCGGAGTCATGGAGTTCGTTGTCCAGCCAGATAAAGGCCAAGGCCACTTTTTTGTGTGAGTTCTTCAGTGAATCAATCAGGATTTGCTTATGCTTGCGGTAGGCTTCGCGTATCTGACGTTTCACGCGGTTGCGTTTCACGGCCCGTTTAAACCGTTTTTTGGGCACACTGATCAGGATGGTGGCTATGGGCAGATTCTCTCCTTCAACTGGCATGTAGACGATACGCAGAGGAAAAGCAGGAAGCGACTTGCTGCCTCCTGTGAAGAGTTTCTCTATCAGTATCCGGCTATTCAGCCGTTCTACCTTTGGCAAAGTGGGTTTTTGAGAATCAGTCATAGACACGGTACTAAAAAGTAACAAAGCGAAGTAATGCTTTTATTGCTTCGCTTTGTTGGTCAGAGATATTTCTTATTTGTTGTGTTCGCGGATAAACATATCCAATGCGGCCGGCATGGAAGGAGCGGCGCTGGAAGGAGCTTCCAAATCGAGACGTAAACCTGCGTCCTTGACTGCCTTGGCAGTGGTAGGGCCGAAACTTCCAATAGCAATGTCTTTCTGTTCGAAGTTCGGGAAGTTCTTCATCAGCGACTGGATACCTGCCGGGCTGAAGAAAATCAGCATGTCATAGTTGAATTCTTCACCGGGTGTAAAGTCGTTGCTTACTGTGCGATACATTATTGCTTCTGTATGCTGGATATGGTTTTTGTCGAGCAAATCTTTGATTTCATCGTTGTGTACATCAGATATTGGAATGAAATATTTTTCCGTATTATGCTTGACGATGAGCGGAAGTAAGTCGGCAAATTTACCTGTGGCACCGAAAAAGACTTTTCGTTTACGATATTGTACGTATTTCTGGATATACAATGCAATTGTTTCCGAAGTACAGAAATATTTCATCGTTTCCGGAATCGTCACACGCAATTCTGTGCACAGACTAAAGAAATGATCGATAGCATGGCGTGAAGTAAATACAACGGCTGTATGGTCTAGAATAGAAACCTTCTGCTGTCTGAATTCTTTAGCCGACAAACTTTCTACTTTGATGAACGGGCGAAAATCTATCTTCACTCCGTATTTCTCAGCAATGTCAAAATAGGGAGACTTTTCTGTCGTCGGTTTAGGCTGAGAAACGAGGACTTTCTTTATTTTCAACGTTACTAAAAATTTAAAATCAAAATGTTATTTATATATATCAATCCTTTCCAAAGGAAAAGAAGGGGGATGATTTCGAGGGTGCAAAAGTACAGAATTAAATGTAAAATGCCATGAAAATGATTGAAAAAGTTTCTAATGCATTTATAAAATAACAATATTTTGAAACAAATTACTACAATGAGTACGAAGGTTTTAGAAAAATTAAAGTCTAGGTTGAAATAAACAATGAGCAAAGTCAGGGGAAATAGTATGAATGCAGCTCCACATAGAAGATCAAAATAAGCGGAAATCCATGTTTTATTTTTCTCTTTGTCAAAGAAAACCCAGTTGACCAGTTGGTAAAGACAAGCTTTGCCTGACACTGTCAACAGCATACAGGCGATATAAACAAGTAATATGATAGAATGTGGGACAACCTGAAACAGGAAGTTGTTTGTTTTCGAAAAGAAGTCGTAGACAAATAAACTGGCAGATATGCAACTGATTCCTCCCAAACTCAAGGTGTAGCGAAGGTCGAAGTTGGAAGTCTCGTCAAACAGGCCTGCCCGTTCCTTTTGGCGGAAGAAGGTCTTTAGGTGCTGATGGAGATATTTTTTCCCGTTTTTTAGTGCGTAGATAATTAGAAAAAAACAGAGGAAAACCACACAGGTTATCGGTAAGTCGGTGCGGAGCTGATAGGGAAGAGGCTCGCCCGGCATGCCTGTAGTACACCGCATTTCTTTGCTATGCAGCAGTGCGTTATCTATTTCCTTTACGTGCTGTTCGTAAAGTTCCTGGATTTGGGAAAAAACTATGTGGCAGACTTTGTTCATATCGCTGCAAATTTACGAATTTCTTTGCTCCAATGGGGAATGGTATACAGCAAATCTACGGCTTCTTCTGGAGTTTCTGCTACATGCCAGATGTTTTTGTGTTCCTGCCGCATGAAATGTTGGTCGATGGCCTGCTGGAGCATTTCTAATAGAGGGTCGTAAAAGTGGTTGATGTTCAATATGACGATGGGTTTCAGGTACAGTCCGAGCTGCTTCCAGGTAATGATTTCGAGCAGTTCTTCCAAGGTGCCGCATCCTCCGGGAAGGGCGATGACGCCGTCGGACATGTCGGCCATAAGTTGTTTGCGCTCGTGCATGTCTTTGGTCTCAATTAGTCGGGTCAGCCCTTTGTGGTGCCATCCTTGTTCGACCATAAAATGAGGTATAATACCCGTCACAGTGCCTCCGGCAGCCAGTGTGGCGTCGCTGATGCGGCACATGAGTCCCAGGCATCCGGCTCCGTTGATGAGGTTGATGTGTTTCCGGGCCAGGATCTTTCCCAGTTGTTCAGCGGCTTCGAAGTAGATTGGATCAATTTTTGTGCTGGAGGCGCTGTACACGCATATATTTTTGATATCGTTCATTGCAAAGGAGAATAATTTTTGCAAAGATAGAGATTAAACAATTATATGCAATGCCTGACATCGTCTGTAATTGTCAATATTATTAGGTAAAAGCTATTCCTCCAAACGTCCCGTGCACCGCTTGTATTCTGTTTCATAAATTTTGTATTGCGTCAGTGCTTCGATACGGTTGCTTTCAGCCTGTTGCCATTGGGACTGTGCTTCCAGCAGGTCGGTCAGGGTGCTGAGGCCGTGGGTGTAGCGGTTGCGCATCACTCGCAGGCTTTCCTGGGCTTGCTTGGAACCGAGTGCGGCAGTTTGTACCAGGTTATATCCGTTGGTCAGGTTCTGGATGGCCTGTCGTACCTCGATGGTGAGCAGACGTGAATTTTGTTGTAGGTCCAGTTGGGCATTTTGCAAGTCCAGCTTGGCTTTCTTGATCTTTCTCAGTCCTTCTCCCCAATGGAAGAGGGGGATGCTTACCGAAGCCATGACCAGTCCGATACCGTCATCCATTTTTTGAGTAAAAGGAATGTAGTTTCCTTGCGGGTCGGCCGTCATCCCTTTCAGTTTGATGTTTCCGTAGTAGGCATATCCGGCAGAGAGTCCTATTTGCGGTAAAATATTCCCTCTGGCCAATTTTACTTGTTGTTCTTGGGCAGCAATCTGCTGTTTCAGCAATTTGAACTCAGGTCGGGAGTCAATTCCCTCTTCCAGTTGTTCGGGAGGCGTGACTTGGATAAGGGTGTCTGTGGGGAGAATCTGTGTTTCCAACGGTTCACCTAATACATGGCACAGGGCCAACCGGCATAGTTCGTTTCCATTCTGGGCCTTTTGCAGTTGATAGTTGATTTCACTTCGTTTGGCAGTGATGCGCAACAGCTCATTGTCTGTGCCCATTCCTGCTTTTACGGCTGTTTCTACCTGTTGGTATAGGGTATCCATTTGTGTGCGATACGCTTCCAGCATACGTACCTTTTGCTGGACGGCAATGTAGTTCCAGTAAGCCTTGTCTGCCTCCGCAATGACTTCCATGCGTGTCTTTCTCCTGCTTTCGGCAGCACTTTCTCGACCAATCTGGGCCAGTTTGTTCCCTGCCCTGATTTTCCCTCCAGCATATAACGGCTGGGTCATACTGATGCCTGCCAGGTACATGCCGTGAATCTGAAGTTCCATCCCGGTCATTTCGACATCTGGAAACATATAGGACCCCGATACCATTCCGTCGAATTTAGGCAGATAGGAACTGAAGGCAATCTTCTGGTCCAGTTCGGCCTGCTGTAAGGCGTTGGTGGCTTTCTGTAGCTCCTCGTTGCGTAGCAGAGCCAGTTCCCGGCAATCGGCTTGTGTGAGTGAAAGTATATGTTGTGCAGGGAGCTGTGTCAGAAATCCGAGCCACAGTATTCCTCCTAAAATGTATCGTTTCATAATTGTTGTATGGATGAAGGGTTAGACATGGAGTTGGGTTTGTGTATATGGAACAGAGCGGTATAGAAAATGGGGAGCAGCACGAGGGTAATGAGGGTACCTACGGTCAGTCCTCCCATAATCGTGATGGCCATGGAACCATACATCGGATCGTTTACCAGTGGAATCATGCCCACAATGGTGGTCAGGGAGGCCATCAGTACGGGGCGTACACGTGAAACGGTCGCTTCCACCACCGCATGATAAGGGTGGAGATGTTCTTCCTGTTGCAAGCGATTGATTTCATCGACCAGCACAATAGCGTTTTTCACCATCATGCCGATAAGTCCCATCATTCCGATGATAGCCATAAAGGTAAAGGGCTGTCGGAACAGCAACAGGGCGGGCGTGATGCCACAGAAAACAAACGGGAAACAGAGTAAAATGAGTATTACTTTTTTCCAACTGTTGAAAAGTAATAACAGGATGCCCAGAATGATGAAGAGGGTCACAGGCAGGTATTTCATGAGGTTGCCGATGGCTTCTCCCTGCAATTCACCTTCGCCTACCCATCGCATTTTGTAACCGTCCGGCAGAGGGATGCCTTCGATTTCTTTCTGAATGGAAGCAACTACTTTCGCTGGAGTGGCTTCGTATAAGTCGGTATTGGGGTCACATTCCGCTTCGATGGCTCTTTGTCCGTTGAGACGATAGATGTAGTTGTTTTCCCAGTCCAGCCGAATTTGACGGGCTACATTGCCGAGGGGTACACTACGGAACAATTGGTCTTGTAACTCATCGGTTTTGGTGGAACCGGTCAGCACTCCTTTCAGTGCGTCGTCGTCCATGCGCAGGTTCAACGTACTCCATACGGGAATATCATTCAGGTTGGTAATCCGGCTTCCGTCGGCATTCCGTACCAGCAGGTGGATGAGTACGGTCCGGTCTTGGTCGTTCAATACACCTACGGGTAATCCGTCGGTAGCGGCCAGCAGGGCATTTCCTACATCACTCCGTTCGATACCTGACCTTAATGCATCTTCGCGTACATAATCGGCTGTCAGGGTCTTGCCTTTGGGTTTCCAGTTGTTACCCACAGAATAAGGGTCTACATACGGGCAGCGGCGCATAATATCTTCTGCCTGTTGACTCAGTTTCCGTAGGATGGCAGGATCCGGACCTGAAAACTCGACTTCCACTGTATGAGAGGAGGCGATGGAGAAATTGTATTTCCGGATGCGGATGTACGCATCGGGATAACGTTCACGCAGAAGTTTTCTGACTGCAGGTATTTGTGCAACCACGGTCTCATAATCTTTACAGTCGACCATCAGTTCGCCGTAACAGTCGCCTCCTGAGGTCATGGGACGCACCAGGCAGTAATGGGCAGGTGCACTTCCCATGCTGGCAGCTACTCGCTCAATGGCAGGATTTTTCTTCAGCAGGGCCGACATTTCCAAAAGGTCTTTTCGTATACGGTCGGGGTCGGTTTGCGAAGGAAGAAAATATTCTACAATGAATTGCTTGTAGTCGAAATCAGGAAAAAACAGATTTTTTACCTTCGTCATGCCGAATATACAAAGCGCCAAGAGGATGAAGGCGGTAGCCAGTGTCGTCTTTTTGTATTCTACCAGCAAGCTGATGGTACGACGGATAAATCGGTGGATGGGTGAATGGTATATTTGTGGCTGTTGAGTCTTTTTTTTACGGGTAGGCAGCCACGATTTGGCACACACAGGTACTTGGGTCAATGCCAGTATCCAGCTGGCCAGCAAGCTGACACAGAGTACCAGGAACAGGTCGCCGGCATATTCTCCGGCTGAATCGGGAGAAAGATATACCGCAAGGAAAGTCGATACGGCAATCAGGGTAGCTCCCAGCAGAGGCATGGCGGTGTGCTGTCCGATGCGGTACAAATAAGTCTTTGGTCCTAGCCCACGTGCTTTGTCAATCAAAATACCGTCCATGATGACGATGGCATTGTCCACCAGCATCCCCATGGCCACGATAAAAGCCCCGAGGGAGATGCGTTGAAGCGTGGTGCCACACATCAACAGAATGGGGAAGGAGACAGCGATAGTCAGAATCAGTCCGAAGCCGATGATGAGGCCGCTGCGGAATCCCATGGTGAAGATAAGTATCAGGATGACAATCAGGACCGATTCTACCAGGTTGACCATAAAGGAACTGATGGCTTCATCCACCTTGTCGGGTTGGAAGAATATCTTTTCCATTTCCATTCCTACGGGAATCTGTGGCATGATTTCTGCCAGCCGTTTTTCAACCGCTTTTCCCACATCGGGGACAATGGCATTTTCTTCCATGGTCAGGCAGATGGCCAGGGCCGGTTTTCCGTCCACGAAGAAACCGTTCCGTTGCGGCTCACTATAGGTACGTTCTATTTGTGCAATATCTCCCAGTCGGATGGTTTTTCCCTGTGGGGTACGAATAAGCAGGTTACGGATGTCTTTCTCATCAGTAACGGCACTGCTCACATGCAATGGCAGCCGGTCGCTCTCATTCTGGTAACTGCCAGCGTTGACGGTTTTTCCGGCATTCTGCAGGCTCATCATGATTTGGGTAGGGATAATGCCATTACGGGCAATCTTCTCTTTCGATAACGTAATTTGAATGACTTCATCCCGGTTGCCTGTGATGAGGATACGTTTCACACCCTTTACTCCCAGCAGTTCCCGGCGTATCAGTTTGGCGTACTTATAGAGTTCCGGATAAGAATAGCCTTCACCTGTGAAAGCATAGAAGATGCCGTACACATCCATCATGTCGTCTATGACAATCGGGTCATAGCAGTCTTGTGGCAATTTGGAACGGCTGTCGTTCACTTTCCGTCGCAGAAGGTCGAAGTGCTGTTCCAAGTCTTTTTGGAGAACGGTCATCTGGAATTCGACGGTGATTGTGGCCATCCCGTTCTGGCATTCCGATTTGATTTTCTTGACATTGGGAAGGGCGCGGAGTTCGTCTTCCATGGTTTGTGCCACTTTCAGCTCCACTTCATGTGCGGTAGCTCCCGGATAAGGTACGATGACCATGGCTTGCTTGACGGAGACAGCCGGGTCTTCCAGTTTGGGCATTTGCAGAAAGGCCAGCACACCGGCTATTAGAATGAATGTCATGAGCGACCAGAACAAGGTAGGCCGCTTCATAAAGTATTCGGTGAGTTTTATTTTCATCAGATAAGTCCTCCTACGTTGGTTTTACTATCCGTATGGATGACACGGACTTTTTCGTTCTCTTGCAGGGCATTTACTCCTGCCTTTATGATTTGTTCATCCCCTTTCAGTCCGGCTGTAATGACGGCACGGCCTTTTTCATCTATTTCGCTGCAGTTCACTTTCCGTTTGCTGACGGTAGAGTCGGTATTCATTACCCAGACATAGGTTTCTTCCTGTGATTGAATGAGGGCATGCAGGGGAAGTGTAAAAGAAGCACGAAGACTGTCGGTAGCTGCAATGTAGATGCGTACATTGACATTTATGCCTGCACTGAGCCGTGAGTTGGTTTTCTTCTGAAAGGTCAGTTTCAGCTGGTATAACTGATTTCCATCTGCTTTGGGGGTGATGCTTGATATTTTCATGGGAATATCTTCTCCTTTTGCAGAAGGAAGTTCGCAGGTGATACGCTGGAAGCGGGAACGAAGCTGATATACCTCAGCCGGCAGTTCGGTTTCCACTTCCATGGAATGCATGTCGAGCAGGTTGATGACAGGAGTGCCTGCGTCTACCATTTCCGATGGAGCAAAATTGACGCTTTGTATGTATCCGTCGGTAGGAGCATACAAGCGTGTATATGCCAGCTTGTTACGGTTGACTTGCAATTGTACTTTCAATTGCTGCAGTCCGGCCTGTGCTTTTTCATAATCGTTTATGGAAATACTTTTGCTGCGATATAAGGCTTCTGTCCGTTTGACTTCATCTTCCAGTTGCTTGCATTGTATTTCCAAAGCTTGTACACCTAGTTGGTAGTCTGTGTGGTCCAGCTGGGCGATTAACTGCCCCTTCTTTACATAATCTCCTTCTTTTACGTATATTTTTTCAATTTGTCCTGCGGTTTTAAATCCCAGTCCGATGTTATGGCTTTCTTGTACCACTCCAGAAAAGTTTTTGATGCTCTCTGCTCCAGACGGGATAGGAGTGGTCAACATCACACTGCGGATAAAGGTTTGCGTGGGCTTTTCTGTGCATCCACTGGCCAACCAGAGAAGGAAGGGAAGTAATAATAATCGTTTCATCTGTATGGATTTAGAAGTTCTTTGATGCAAAGGTCACATTTTTTGTTTTCTTCTTTACACCCTTATCAGCCTGCAAAATGTCCTAAAGGTTGGATTAGTGGATTAAATAACCTGTTTTTTCCTTGTTTTCTGTTCTAAAGGACTATCTTTGTAAAGAAATAAAGAGCAAAATAGATGAAGAAAGAAGATTCTATTTTTAAGGAATTGCATTTGTTGATGCTTCCTGATGTGGGGCGTACGCTGATTTATGGAAATGAACTGGTTTTGCTGGATAACATCGGAATGGATGTGGAGGAGGAACTGGTTTCTGATTTTGTGTCTCCTTCCTACCCTTTCAAGCTGACTTTTACCCTGGTGATGTTCTGTTTGCGTGGTACCATGCGGGTACGGCTACAGTTGAAAGAATATGTATTGTCGGAGAATGATGTACTGGTGGTGCTTCCAGGTACGATTGGAGAATGTCTGGAAGTGAGTGCAGAGGCAAAGGTGGCAGTTATCGGGATGTCCGGTCATCGTTTGTGGAAAGGTCAACAATCGTCCTTAAGTATGGCTTTCCTGCGTTTTCTTACTGCTACTCCCCTGATACATATCTCGTCGACTCAAATGGAAGAGTGTATGATACTCTATCATTTGATGCGGAAAAAGCTGGAGCAACCCGGTTATAAATTTAAGCTGGAAGCCATAGCAGGCTATTTGCAGGTATTCTTTTACAATGGATGCCAATGGTTGTTGGAGTATGACCGGCAGCAGGTGCGTAAAGTGGAAAGCAGGCAGGAAAAGTTGTTTGAGGCCTTTCTGGAGTTGGTGCAAACGCATTATAGAGAACATCGGAACATGTGTTTCTATGCTGAAAAACTTTGCCTGACGCCCAAATATCTTTCGCAGGTCATTTGGGAGGTAAGTGACCGCCATGCTCCGGATTGGATTCGCGATTGTGTGATTCTGGAAGCAAAGGCTTTGTTGAAAAGTGGACAATACACTGTCCAGCAGGTAGGTGATTTCCTGAATTTTGCAAATGCCTCTTTCTTTGGCAAATATTTTAAGGCTGCGGTAGGATGTACTCCCCGGCAATACATGTGGAGATAGCCAGTTTGAAAAACAAAAAGCAGGAAGAGAACTTTGAGATTCTCTTTCTGCTTTCTGTAGTGATTGTGAATATATTATTCGGATTATTTCAGTCCGAAAGCTTCTTTCACTTTGTCTACATAATCCAGCTTCTCCCAAGTGAAGAGTTCCACTTCTACGTCCTTATTACCTTCGTAAACCGATTCGAAATGTTTGGTAACGATTTGCGGTTCACGGCCCATGTGTCCGTAAGCAGCAGTTTCGCTATAAATCGGGTTGCGCAGCTTTAAGCGTTCTTCGATGGCACGCGGACGCATGTCGAAGATTTCATCCACTTTCTTAGCGATTTCTCCGTCGGTCAGAGCTACATTGCTACGTCCGTAAGTATTTACGTAGATATTGATCGGACGTGCTACTCCGATGGCGTATGAAACCTGTACCAATACTTCGTCTGCTACTCCGGCAGCTACCAGGTTCTTGGCAATGTGGCGTGCAGCGTATGCAGCACTACGGTCTACCTTGCTGGGGTCTTTTCCTGAGAAAGCACCTCCTCCGTGAGCTCCGGCACCACCGTAAGTATCTACAATAATCTTACGGCCAGTCAGTCCAGTATCACCGTGAGGACCACCAATCACGAACTTACCGGTCGGGTTCACATGGTATTTGATTTTATCGTTGAACAAGGCCAGTACTTTCGGGTTGTGGATTTCAGCAATGACACGCGGCATCAGGATTTCGATGACATCCTTGCGGATTTGGGCCAGCATTTCCTCGTCGGCTTTCAGCTGTGCTTCCTTGGAATCGTTTTCCGGCTGGATGAATTCGTCGTGCTGGGTAGATACCACGATGGTATCGATACGTACCGGACGGCGGTCGTCATCGTATTCAATGGTTACCTGGCTCTTTGAATCCGGACGGAGGTAAGTCATGACCTTTCCTTCGCGGCGGATTTCGGCCAGTACCATCAGCAGTTTGTGTGCCAGGTCGAGCGACAGCGGCATGTAGTTTTCTGTTTCGTTGGTTGCATAGCCAAACATCATACCCTGGTCACCGGCTCCCTGGTTCATCGGGTCTTCGCGTTCCACGCCGCGGTTGATGTCAGGGCTTTGTTCGTGGATGGCAGAGAATACACCACAAGAGTTACCTTCGAACATGTATTCGCTCTTGGTATAGCCTATTTTGTTAATCACTTCGCGTGCCACGCGTTGCAAATCGATATACGCTTTGGTTTTCACTTCTCCTGCCAACACCACCTGTCCGGTAGTTACCAGCGTTTCGCAAGCTACTTTTGAACTGGGGTCGTAAGCCAACAGTTTGTCAAGCACAGCGTCCGAAATTTGATCGGCCACTTTGTCGGGGTGTCCTTCAGACACCGATTCGGATGTGAATAAGTATCCCATTGTTTTGGTAAATTAAATAAGTTGTTAATGGTTTGGTTTATCCGTGTACGGACAGAGTAGAGAAGTAATCTTCAAGGAAATCTAACTACGTGTTTTAGCATTTTTTTCCGTGGTTGCAAGCTACTCAAATCTTTCCACTTTTTTAATCGCTTGCAAAGATAGGGAGATAAATTGGAATAATTACAATTTCAGTATGTTTTTAACATAGCTTTAATGAGAGGGGGCTTTAAACCTTTCTCAAGCTTTGTAAAGGGTAGACAAGGCTTTTTTCTGTATAGGATGCATCACATTCTCCGCAATCTCTACCAACGGTTTCATCACAAAGTCTCTTTCTGTCATCAAAGGATGGGGGATGGTGAGTTCAGGAGTTTGCAGCACGAAGTCATCGTACAGCAGGATGTCGATGTCAATCAGCCGGTCGCTATAGACACCGTTGACGGATTTTTTCGTTCTTCCCAACTCTTTTTCGATTTCCTGGGTGGCGTGCAGCAGTTCCAAAGGAGCGAGTTGGGTTTCCAGGCAAATGGCTGCGTTGAGGAAGCTATTTGAAGATTCGAATCCCCAGGGAGCGGTTTCATAAAAAGAGGATAGGGAAACGAGTTTCCCTATCCTTTCTTGCAGTTTATAGATGGCGGTACGTAAATTTGCTTCTTTATCGCCCAAATTCGTGCCGAGTCCCAGATAAACTTTTGCCATAGTCAGCCCGTTTATTTATCCAGAATCAGCATGGCATCGCCGTAGGTACCGAAACGGTAGTCTTCTTTCAAAGCCACGTTGTAGGCCTCCATAATCAGTTCGTAACCTCCGTAGGCGCACACCAGCATCAGCATGGTAGAAAGCGGCATGTGGAAGTTGCTCACCATGGCATTGGCTACCGAGAAGTCATAGGGCGGGAAGATGAACTTGTTGGTCCAGCCTTCGTATTCTTTCAGGTGTCCATCCGTGCCTACAGCGGTTTCGATGGTACGCATGACCGTGGTTCCCACAGCACAAACCTTGTTGCCTCTGTCTTTCGCTTCGTTTACGATACGGCAGGCGTCTGCGTTGACAAACATCTGTTCGGAATCCATTTTATGCTTGGTCAGGTCTTCCACGTCGATGTCGCGGAAGTTACCCAGTCCGGCATGCATGGTGATGAACGCAAAGTCGATTCCCTTGATTTCCATGCGTTTCATCAGCTCCCGGCTGAAGTGCAGTCCGGCAGCCGGTACAGTCACGGCTCCTTCGTTTTTGGCGTAGATGGTCTGGAAACGTTCTTCATCTTCCGGTTCGGCCGGACGATGGATGAAAGGAGGCAATGGGGGTTCTCCCAAGGCATAAAGCGCTTTCTTGAATTCATCGTGAGGACCGTCGTACAAGAAACGGAGGGTACGTCCGCGTGAAGTGGTGTTGTCAATCACCTCGGCTACCATGGAATCATCGTCACCGAAATACAGCTTGTTGCCGATGCGGATTTTACGGGCCGGGTCTACCAGCACGTCCCAAAGGCGCAGTTCTTCATTCAGTTCGCGGAGCAGGAATACCTCGATGCGGGCTCCCGTCTTCTCTTTGTTTCCATACAAACGGGCGGGAAAGACTTTGGTATCATTAAAGATAAACACATCCTTGTCGTCGAAATAGTTCAGTATATCCTTGAAAATGACATGCTCAATTTCTCCGGTGGATTTGTGAACTACCATCAAGCGGGATTCATCTCTGTATTTGGCCGGGTAAAGTGCGATTTTGTCTTCCGGCAACTTGAATTTGAATTGTGACAGTTTCATCTTCTTCCTTTCTTTCCTTAATCGTTTATAACTTCTATTTCTTGCTGGTCAAGCCAAGTCTCAAAATCTTCCACTTTCATGCAGTCTTCCAGTCTCACGTTCCCCACTCGCGTGCGGACCAGTCCTGTGAGATGTGCGCCGCTGTGCAAGGCTTCCCCGATGTCTCTGGCCAGTGCCCGGATATAGGTTCCTTTGCTGCACACTACCCGTATCTTAATTTCCGGCAGGTTGTATTCCAGCAATTCGATTTCATCGATGACCAGTATCTTGGGCTTCAGTTCCACCTCGTCCCCGTTGCGGGCCATTTCGTAGGCGCGCTTCCCGTCTACCTTGCAGGCCGAGAAGGCAGGGGGAACCTGTTCGATGGTGCCTATGAATTTTTTCAATACATCTTCCACCATTTCCCGAGTGATGTGTTCGGTGGGATAAGTGGCGTCAATCTCCTTTTCCAGGTCGAACGACGGGGTGGTGGCTCCTAATTGGAGGGTGGCGATGTATTCCTTCGTGTGATATTGAAACTCCTCGATACGCTTGGTGGCTTTTCCGGTACAGATGATCATCACCCCGGTGGCCAGCGGATCGAGTGTGCCGGCATGTCCTACTTTTATTTTCTTTACTCCTAATTTGCGGCTGATGTGGTATCTTATCTTATTCACCACGGCAAAAGAGGTCCATCGCAGTGGCTTGTCAAAATATAATACTTCTCCTTCTTTGAAATTCATTAAGCCAATTCTAAATTATATCCTAAAAAAGACATGATTAGTATGATGCTTCCTACAATGATACGGTACCAGCCAAAAGCTACAAATCCATATTTTGTCACAAAGCTGATGAAAAATTTGATAGCCAGCAATGCTACGATGAAGGCTACGACATTACCCACAATTAAAGTTGTCAGATTCGTCGATATGATTTCTGTTCCTCCATCCATGAATAATTTGGCCATTTTATACACTGTAGCTGCAAACATGGTGGGCACAGCCAGAAAAAAAGAGAATTCTGCTGCTTTCTTTCGGGTAAGTTTTTGTGCCATACCTCCTACAATTGTCGCCATGGAGCGTGATACTCCCGGTATCATAGAAATACATTGGAATAATCCTATAAAAAAGGCTCTTTTTTCTGTCAAAACAGTTTTTTCGCTTCCGTTGCCGAAAATTTTGTCACAGAATAGCATAAATATACCTCCTGCTATTAACATGACAGCTACTACAGTTACGCTTTCCAGCATCGCATCTATCATGTCACTGAAGAGAAGTCCCAAAACAGCGGCAGGAATAAAAGCAACTAATAACTTCCAGTAAAAATCATATTTGTGAAGGAAACGCTTCACTGGAGTACAATTTTCTGGCATGGGCGTATGATTGAGACGGAAAAAGTTTTTCCAGTATAAACATACCACCGACAAGATTGCACCAAACTGGATAATAAATGTAAAAGCCTTGACAAAATCCGTACTTTCTACCCCTAAAATGTGTTGGGTAATAATCATGTGTCCTGTAGATGATACCGGAAGAAATTCGGTAAGTCCTTCTACAATAGCAATTACAATTGTCTGAAATAAGTTTAAATCTCCTTCCATTATAATTTTTCCTCTTCTTTTGTAGTTATTTCTTTATCTTTAGGTTTTCTCAGAATGCCATAAATCATGAAAATAAATCCCAAAAAGCAAACAACGGGAGCTACTTTGATGCGGCGTACACTGAAAATATCTGGTTCAAAAGCTGTTTCAGTGGAGCCTGGTCCGCTCATTAACAGGAATCCGATGATAATGACTATCATACCTATGGCAAGCAGTATGAAGTTTGTTTTATCAAAAGCAAAACTTTTTTTGTCCATAATGAATTTTGTCTATTTAGTTTGAACATTAAAGGCGATATAAATCTCCGGCTTTCATCTTCAAATATTTGTTGATGGAGATGTAGGCACATAAGGTGGCGATGAGGATACCCGAGATAAAAACAGCACCCATTACGCAAAGCATAACTTCCGGAGTAATAAGTTCCAGTAGCCCCGGCTCATAATTGACGAGCATGTAGGACATACTGATAAGCAGGGCATTGGCCATAGCCGCCGCAAGAATGCCTATCCATACATTTCTGACAATGAACGGTCGCCGGATGAATGACCAGCTTGCACCTACCAGTTTCATGGTGTGAATCAGAAAACGTTTGGAGTAAATGGTCAGTCGTATGGTATTGTTGATCAATGCAAATGAAATAAGGGTGAGCAAAGCAGCCAGCCCTAACAGGAACATGCTGATCTTACGTATGTTCTGGTTGATGGTGTCAATCAGGTCCTGCGGATAATTTACTTCAATGACTTTTTTATTATCCAGCAGTTTTTCCTGAATCCAGCTCAGACTGTCAGAATTGGCATATGCTGCATTGAGCTTGATTTCGATGGAAGCCGTAAACGGATTATAGCCTAAGAATTCAGCCGGATCTGTTCCCATGGCTTCTGTCTGTTCCTTCAGGGCCTGTGCTTTCGATATGTAGGTGGCCTGCTTCACAAAAGGTTCTTCTTCCAGCTGTTTTTGGAAGCGGATGGCTTCTGCTTCTTTCATGTCGTCGTTGAGGAGAACGGAAAAGTTGATATTCTCACGTACGTATACAGAAAGATTATTGGCGGTCATAACAAAAAAGACCACTATACCCAACAACAGCAGTACCAGCATCGTACTGATGCAGGAGGTAATGAATTGCATATCGAAAAGACTGCCCGACTTCTGACTCATAATTTCTTATTTTTTTCTGAATACATAAATCATGGAACTGCTTCGGTCTTTCTTAGCCAGTGAAACAATCCATGCTTCCGTTCCGGCAATCAGGCCTTTTATGAACGGGAAAGCACTTTTCCGGTACTTCTCGCTCAGCATAGATACGTAGAAAGCATCAAAAGGCATCGGATGTCGTTCGCAAAGGATGAAATTGTGCTTGGCACCGAATTGCTGCATGGCTGAAGGAGTGAAATGCCACAAATGACGAGGTACATCGTAGGCGGCCCACATTTCTTTGTACTTTTCTGCATCAAAGGAAGTAGGATTAGGTACAGCTATCACCAGAATGCCCCGGTCTTTCAGGATGCGGTTCAAGGTTTCCCATGTTTCGTTCAGATGCTCCAGATGTTCCATGACATGCCACAAAGTGATGACATCGAAAGAGTTGTCGGCATAGCTGTCCAGTATATCCGGTGAATCTACATCGAGGGAAAAATGTTCTTTGGCGAACTGACGGGCCTGAAGGCTTTTTTCGATGGCCGACACGCGCCATCCTTTTTCCTGCATGAAATGAGGAAAATACCCCGTTCCCGTACCGATATCCAGCAGGTAACCTCTGCTGAGACCTGAATGATGTTTAATCAGGCGGGCTTTACGGGAAAGCATAAAATGACGCACCCAATGATATACACGGTTCATCAATCCTTTGTGTGTATCACTGTGTGAAATGTAATCCGGTGTTTCATAATAACGCCCGATTTCTGCTTCTACGGGAGCAGCCTGAGTGAACTGGAAGCCACAATGCTGGCAACGGCAGATGGCAAAAGACTCACCGGAAGCATAGTGGTCCGTGCATGTCATTACCTCTTCAAAATGGCTTTCTCCACAGAGTGGACATTTATCTATCTTTAGTGTATTCACTTCATTCCCTAATTTGCTGCAAAATAACAAATAAAAACCCTATAGAGCGATTTTCTTTAAAAGTTTTTAAGAGTATTGGCCGGCTTTACGTATGTTTTTTTGTATCTTAGCCCCAGTTTATGGATACTTGAAAAATGAATATGGAGAAGAAAAGATTGACGCGGTCAAATAATCGTATGATAGGTGGGGTTTGTGCCGGGATAGCCGACTATTTTAACTGGGATATTACACTGGTGCGGATAGTTTACGTGCTAGCTACTTTTTTTACAGTTTTTTCCGGGGGAATTGTCTACCTGATTCTCTGGCTTATCATGCCGGAAGCAGGGAGGGAAAATGACTGAGATGAAAAAACTCACGCATACAAAAGGATGGAATCATTCACATTTGTATACGTGAGTTTTTTGTTTTGAGGAGTTTCCTCTGAATATTATTCAGTAACTTCTGTACCTTTCAGGGTTGCAGAACTGGATTCTGTGATTTTTACCTTTACAAAATCACCAATCCGGTGGCTACCGCGGTCGAATACCACTACTTTATTCTGTTCTGTGCGGCCGAACAACTGTTCTTTGGAGCGTTTGGACACACCTTCCACCAACACTTCGAAGGTTTTGCCCACGTCTTTTGCATTGCTTTCGGCCGAAAGCTGGTTTTGCAGTTCGATGAGTTCGTTCAGACGGCGGATTTTGATTTCTTCCGGCACGTCGTCGGGAAGATGCTTGGATGCGTAGGTGCCCGGACGTTCGGAATACTTGAACATGAAGGCCGAATCGTAGGCACATTCCCGCATCAGCGAGAGGGACATTTGATGGTCTTCCTCCGTTTCGGAATGGAAGCCGGAGAAGATGTCGGTGCTGAGTCCGCAGTCGGGGATGATGCGACGGATGGCAGCCACTCTTTCCAGGTACCATTCGCGGGTATATTTACGGTTCATCAGTTTCAGGATGCGTGAACTTCCACTCTGTACGGGCAAGTGGATGTGCTTGCACACGTTGGGTACTTCCGCAATGACATGTAAGGTCTCGTCGCTCATGTCTTTCGGATGGGAAGTAGTGAAGCGTACGCGCATGTCGGGTACGGCCTCGGCCACGGTACGGAGCAGCATGGGGAAGGTCACCGTTTCTCCGTCTTTCTCAAAACGGTAGGAGTTGACGTTCTGTCCCAGCAGGGTGACTTCCTTGTAGCCTTTCCGCTGCAGGTCGCGCACCTCGTTCAGGATGCTTTCCACGTCGCGGCTGCGTTCACGTCCGCGGGTGTAAGGCACGATGCAGTAGTGGCAGAAGTTGTTGCATCCGCGCATGATAGACACAAAGCCTGAGATGTGGTTGCCGCAGATACGCGAAGGAATGACGTCGCGGTAGGTCTCGGTGGTAGAAAGTTCCACGTTGATGGCCTTTTCTCCGGCTTCCACGGCTCCGATGAGGTCGGGCAGTGTCAGATAGGCATCGGGTCCGGCTACCAGGTCGACGTGATGCTTTTCAATCAATTCGTTCTTTACTCGTTCGGCCATGCATCCCAGTACACCCACAATCAGGTGTTTCCGTTTCTTGCGCAGGGAGTGGAAAAATTCCAGTCGGTTCAGGATTTTCTGTTCTGCATTGTCGCGGATGGAGCAGGTGTTCATAAACACGGCATCCGCCTCTTCCAGGTTGTCACACGGGGTGTAGCCGGCCATTTGCATGATAGAGGCAATCACCTCACTGTCTGCCACATTCATCTGGCATCCATAGGTTTCGATAAACAGTTTCTTGCTTTCGTTTTCAGTTGCAGATTTAAAGTCTGCTCCTGTGGTTTCTTTTGTCATACGTTTTTGGAAATTAAAAATTTGCTTGCAAAGATATCTGTTTCTTGGTTAACTTCCATGAAAAGGGTAGGATATATAGATTTTATTCGTATCTTTGAAGAAAACCTTAACACTTGTATTTATGGATGTGCTTCAGATTCTTATCTTTCTGGGATTTATATGCTTGGGATTTTATCAGACAATGCGGAAGAAGCAACCGAAGTCGGCTCGCCGCAAAGTGGTGAGAAAATTCGTTCCGGCAGATTTTTTTCCGATGGAAGAAGCAATTCCCGAAGAAGTGAGAATGGCTCCCCCGCCTGAAACTCGGAAAAAGAAGCGCTCTGTAAAGCAAGAAAAACAACCGGAGAAAGAACAAAAACAGGTTTCTTTGCAGACCGAGAAGCCGGAAGAAGACCGTTCGGAATATGCTTTCCGTACGCCTTCGGATGCGCGGCGGGCTTTTATTTATTCTGAAATCTTCTGCCGGAAATACGACTGAGAGACAAACTTTTATACTTAAATACTATAACATAAAAACACTTGATACTATGAGCTTTAACTTTATTACGGCAGCCGAGGCTGCCAGCTACATCAAGGATGGGGATATTGTCGGATTGAGCGGCTTTACCCCTGCAGGAAGTCCGAAAGCGGTGACCGCAGAGTTGGCAAAAATAGCAGAGGAAAAACACGCGAGGGGTGAAGCCTTTCAAATCGGTGTGATTACGGGAGCGTCTACAGGAGATTCCTGCGACGGGGCACTGACCCGGGCACACGCCATCAAGTTCCGTGCTCCTTATACCACAAACACAGATTTCCGTAAGGCGGTGAACAACGGTGAAATCAATTATACGGACATTCATTTGTCGCAGGTGGCACAGCGCCTGCGTTCTGGTTTCTTGGGGCATGTCAATGTGGCCATTATCGAAGCTTGTGAAATTACGGAAGACGGACGCATTTACCTGACTGCCGGTGTGGGCATTTCACCGACCATAGCCCGGCTGGCCGACAAAGTGATTGTGGAACTGAATGCAGCTCATAGCAAGCGTTTGATTGGCATGCACGATTTGTATGAGATGGAACGTCCTCCTTATCGCCGGCCGATTCCGATTGTGCGTCCGAGCGACCGGATTGGTCTTCCGTATATTCAGGTAGATCCTTCCAAAGTTGTGGGTATTGTGGAAACGAATATGCCGGATGAGGCTCGTGGCTTCCATGAATCCGATCCCGTAACAGACAAGATAGGACAGAACGTAGCGGAGTTTTTGGCATCCGACATGCGCAAAGGCATTATTCCCTCCACTTTTCTTCCGTTGCAGTCAGGAGTAGGGAATATCGCTAATGCAGTGTTGAGTGCCTTGGGAAAAGACTCCAGCATTCCCCCGTTTGAGATGTATACGGAAGTGATACAGAATGCCGTAATCAAGCTCATTAAGGAGGGCCGTATCAAGTTTGGCAGCACTTGTTCGCTGAGCGTAACCAACGACTGTCTGCAGGATATTTACGATAACATGGACTTTTTCCGTCACAAGCTGGTGTTGCGTCCTTCGGAAATTTCCAATTGTCCGGAAGTCATTCGGCGTATTGGAGTCATTTCCATGAATACAGCCATTGAGGCGGACATTTATGGCAATGTGAACTCTACTCATATCTGCGGTACCAAGATGATGAACGGCATCGGTGGTTCCGGCGACTTCACGCGTAGTGCCTACATCTCTATCTTCTCTTGTCCGTCGACGGCCAAGGGAGGCTGCATCAGCTCTATCGTACCGATGGTATCGCATCTTGACCACAGTGAACATTCGGTGAATGTGATTATTACCGAGCAGGGTATTGCCGACTTGCGTGGAAAGAGCCCGATGGAGCGTGCGGAGGCAGTGATTGAAAACTGTGCACATCCGGACTACAAGCAGCTGCTTTGGGATTATCTGAAAATCTCCACGAAAGGGCAGACTTGCCATAGTCTTTCTGCGGCATTGGGCATGCATCAGGTGTTCCTTGATAAAGGAGATATGCGCTTGACCGACTGGGCTGATTTTCAAAAATAACAAACGTATCCCATAAATAATCACGAGCGGGGGATGAGAACTTTCTGAGAAGGTTTTCATCCCCTGACTTGTTTCAGGAGTGCATGCCGATGCGTATTTTTCGGGTACATTCGTTCATCAGGTTGGCGTCGTGAGTCACGAACAGGATGATTTTGTCTTTTCCTCTTTCCAGCAAATGTCCGATTAATTCTTTTGCCGTGTGACTGTCCAGTGCCGATGTGATTTCATCGAAAACCCAGATGCTTCCAGGGAGGAGTAGGGCCCGGGCAATGGCCAGACGCTGTGCCTGTCCTTCAGATAACCCATAGCCGGATTCTCCGATGAGGGTATCCATGCCTTCGGGAAGTTCTTTGACAAAGTAGGCGCATGCTGCGTCGATGACCTCTTTCAGCATTTCCTCGGTGGCTTTCGGATTGGCCAGCAACAGGTTTTCCCGGATGGTTCCGCTGAACAGGCTGTTTCCTTGCGGAACGTATACGAAATTTTTTTGTGAAATGTCTTTCAGTGGGAAGGTCCGCCCTTCTTCTTCTACGTACATATCTCCTTCATCTGGTTCCAGAATTCCCATAACCAGACGGAGAAAAGTGGTTTTTCCGGCTCCTGTAGGACCGATGATGGCTACGGGTTCTCCAGCTTGGATGTCGAGCGACATTCCATTGAAAAGTTCGGTCTTTTCATATTTGAAGAACAAATTCCGGCATCCCAGTCGCGTGGGGGTATACAGCATGCGGCTGGAACGGTTCTTTTCCATATCTCCCTGGTCGAGTTCCATGAGTCGTTCAATGGACGCTTGTACCTTGATGAGCCCGGGTACGAAGGAAATCAATTGTAGGACAGGTCCCTGCACTCGTCCTACCAGCTGAATGAAAGCCGTCATGGAGCCGAATGAAATCAGGTTCTTTGAAAGCGAGTGAATGCCCCACAGGAAAGCCGTGAGATATCCGCCTCCGAAGACAAGTTGCAGCATGGACTTGGAGTAAGTTCCGAATTTCAGTTGCTCCATTCCCAGCTGATAACGTTTTTCCTGCTGTTCATTGAGTTTGGAAACCCGGACGGAAATGGCTCCGATGGAGCGTATTAGAATACGGGAGGCCATATTTTCCTGCATGACAGACAATAGCTTGCTGTCGGTTTCTTTCCACGCTTTGCTCAAAGCTCTCATTTTCTTATAATACAATTTGGAAAACAAAAGCAACGGGGTAGAGACCAACAGAATCCAGGCCAGTTGGGCATCCAGTGCACACAGGAATAAGAAAGAAGCAATCAGTTTGACTGTTGTGACCGCAATGGAGGGCAGCGTATATACCAGCAGTTGTATTACGTCGTTGCAGTCGGATATCATGCGGTTGATGATGTCTCCAGTGTGCCATTGCCCCGCACTGCTCCAGGAATTTCTCATCAGATGGTCCGACAGCTGAGTTTGCAGTTTCATTTGCATTCTCAGTTTCACTTTTTCCGTAATCCACGGATTTGACAGACTGGAAATGATGGAACCTAAGATACAGCCTACCATTAAGCCAGCGTTCAGCCATAAAGAACCGGAGTCGCTTCCGGTAGCAATATCAATGGCTTTTTTGGAAAAATAAATGGAGCACAAGGAGAACCCCATTCCCATTAAATCGATTAAGGCAGAGCAGACGATTGATTTGCGGAAAGGGCGGACCAGGGTGCTGGTCCATGCAAGGCATTCCCGTATGTGTTGGCTAAAGATAAACTTCATTCGTATATGGTTGTTTGGTACAAAGATAACCCAATCACTTTAAAACTGCAATAAAATAAGTTCTGTTGCAGGGACTTTGCTGTAAATGGATGGGAATGAAACGGATATTGGGTTTCTGACTGATGTTTTTTTCTTTTCTTCGAGGTAATTTCTCTGTTTCACAGTGTGGGATATAAAAACCACACTGTGAAATACATAAACCGCAGTGTGAAATATAAATACCACACTGTGGAATAGAGAAGTTGAAAGGGCTTTTGCCTTTATGTGACGAAGTGTATGGGAAAAAGCTTTGTCGTAAATATAAAAAAATCTGTCAGGAGGCTTTCCTGACAGATAATGGGAAATAGTAATAGATCAATCTATGGGAATCAGAATATCTTCACCTTCTTCCCAATTACCAATTACAACCGGAATGACCACCAGTGTACCGTCGGGCTGTATTCTCAAGTTGAAACGGTAGTAGGTGCCGGCTTTTAATGCATTGATGCTGTTTCCCGGAATGGCCAATGCCTCTGTCGCTTTTCCGTTCACGTTCAGTTCAAGCAAGACATTCTGACTTGCTGAGAAAGAAGTGGGAAGTGCGGACAAATAGGCAGTGAAAGCTTCGTCCGGGTCGGAGGTGAATCCATTTTCCCCTAACTTCAGCATGGTATAGGATGAACGAGTAGATGCTCTTGAGGCAGCAGTGTTCGGACTTCTTGTGCTACTTCCTTCGAACCTAAGGTAAACGCCCTCCGAATAGAAAGGAGTTCCGTTGTCGGTTTTCATGGTTACGGAATGCACTGTCACTTTCCGTCCGCTGTCGTTGATGATATTGAAGACCAGCAAGCTGCTCAGGTGCTTGAAGCGTAAGCCGGTCAGTTCATTCAAGTTTTCTTCACTTTGCACGACACTGGTATACATCGGGCGGTATTTGTTTAAGTGAAGTGAACTGTTCTTTTCCGTCTGGCATAGAGGGGAATTGCCGTTTCCGGTAGGAATGGTGAAACGGATTTGCTTGTCACTTGTATAGTAGGTGGCATTGTGGATACCGAAATAAGTCTTGGTATCGACTGCAGGACCGATGTATTCGAACAGTGCCGATGAAATTCCTCCTTCCTCTGTTTGGAACGTACATTGTGTCAGGTCGTCAATGGAGTTGCCGGTCCAGATGGTTACTTCGTCTCCGGCATCCCAGCGCAGCAAGTTTGTTCCTCCGTTGGTAGAACCTTCCACCACAGAAGCTCTGCTTTGCGTCTGAGTGGTGCCCGTACGGAAAGTGAGATGTACAGTTTGAGGGACATCGGGTTGAGTCGTTTCTGTATTTTCTCCTTGTTCGGGAGTTTCCTGTGTGGGACGATTGGTTTCGGATAATTCTTCTTTGCTGCATCCGGGCAAAAGAATATGCCCACCTGCAAGCAGCAGCATTCCCCAGAATAGTTTTTTTCTCATTTTAATTGCAATGCTTATGTATAAAACTAATACCTGTTAAAAACGTGATTCGCGTGAAGAAAAGCTTCGTCCCCATGAGCCTCCATCTGCGTCTCCTTCTCCTATGATAGGATTGCTTCCCGACAAAATAGCACCTTCTAATTCAATTTGGATAATCTCCGCGTGGGGAGGTACGTAGCTTTCTTTCTGATTTGTTTCCATTGTTATCTTTATTACCTTAAATTGTTTCAGTTGTTTTACTTTGTTGCACATTTTGTTTACAATTGTAATAACGCTTATGTGGGATAAATGTTTTCATATTTATCCGAATTTGAATTTTTTAAGAACTTGAATGACGTTAATATTTTGATAAACAGCGAAATAAAAAAAGGCAGGATTACACTCATACTGTATCCTGCCTATGATTAGGGGTATTGGTTGATTTTATTTGATTGAAATTTGTATTTTTCCTGCCTGGAGTCCTTTGGCGGTAGCTTCAAGTTCAAGTATACCGTTTTTTTCTCCTGCCTGTACAATGGCAGTCAGCATCCCATTAAAGGCATGCATTTGAGGCAGGTGGAACAAGTCTAGACAGGTCGGGTCGCCATTGGCAGAGGCCTTGTAGCTTCCGGCACCTTTTACTTTGAATTTCACCAGGCGCATGTCGGTGGGGCAGAGGTTTCCGTCTTTGTCTACAATGCGTACGGTTACGTAGGCCAGGTCTTTTCCGTCGGCTTTCAGCGATTTCTGTGCAGGAACCAGTTCGATGTGATGAGGTTTTCCGGCCGTGCGGATTGTTTTTTCCGCTTGGGCGGTACCTGCTTCATCGTATGCCACAACTTTCACTTCTCCTAGTTCGTAAATGGCATGCGGCCACATCAGGCGGTAGCGGTTTTCCACTGTTTGGCGGTTCTTGGTCTGTTTCCCGTAACTTTTCCCGTTGATGAAAAGTTCGGCTGTCGGATAGTTGGTATAGACGAATACGGGCACTTCCTTACCTTCCCGTCCTTCCCAGTTCCAGTGCGGCAGAATGTGCAGGGTTTCTGCCTGCTTGTTCCATACACTGCGGTACAGGTAATAACGGTCTTTCGGAATAGAAGCCAGGTCGATGATACCGAACATGGAACTGTGGTTGGGCCATGCGTCCGTGTCGTACGGACTGGGTTCACCCAGGTAGTCGAAACCGGTCCATACAAACTGTCCCAAGGTCCATTCATGGTCGTCTGCCAGGGCGAAGTCGATGTCGGGAATGTTGGACCACGAGCAGTATTCCAAGTCGTAGGAAGACGACTGATGGTCTTCATATTTGGCGTCTGCTTTCCGTTCGGCAGGGAATTTATACACACCGCGGGAGCTGACGGTCGAAGAAGTCTCTGAGCCTAACACCAAGTTTTGTGGCAGCCGCTGATAGGCTTCTTCGTAGCGGTGTGCCCGGTAGTTGAATCCCGGAATGTCGAGCATGGCGGCAAATCCGTTGTCCAATACACAATCTACCTGGTCCATACCGCAGGTAACCGGGCGGGTGGGGTCTTCGCGGTGACAGATGTCTTGCAGGAATTTGGCCACCTTATAGCCTTCGGCGCTGCATTGGGTGGGTACCTCGTTTCCGATGCTCCACATCACCACACAAGGGTGGTTGCGATATTGTTGCAGCATGTTCACCATGTCTTTTTCCGCCCATTCGTGGAAGTAGCGGTGGTATCCGTTGTCGCATTTGGCGATGTCCCATTCGTCGAACGGCTCAATCATCATCATGAAACCCATTTCGTCGCAGAGGCTGACCAGTTCGGGAGCCGGCATGTTGTGGGCCGTACGGATGGCGTCGCATCCCATGTCTTTCAATAGGGTAAGCTGGTGGCGTAAGGCCGAAACATTGATGGCGGCTCCCAGCGGGCCTAAATCGTGGTGGTTGCATACGCCCTGGAACTTGCGGTGTTTTCCGTTCAGGAAGAATCCCTTGTCGGCCATGAACTCGATGGAGCGGATACCGAAGCGGGTGGTATAGGTATCAGTAAGTTGCCCGTCAACATAGATTTTGGAGACAGCCTGATAGAGTACGGGGGTTTCCGGTGACCATAACTGAGGATTTTCCACGATAAAGTTCTGTGTGAAAGGTTGGCCATGGTTGATGCGTCCTTCGTTCTTTTTGCTGGTCACTTTCTGTCCGTCGGGAGAAAGAATCTCCGTTTCTACGGTAATTTTTTCTTTTTCCACATTTTTCAATGTAGTGCGGAGACAGACGGATGCATAGTCTGTAGCCACGTGAGGAGTGGTGATTTGAGTACCCCATACAGGTACGTGTACCTTCTCTGTGGTAACCAAGTGGACGTTCCGGTAGAGTCCGGCTCCCGGATACCAGCGGGAAGATTGGGGACGGTTCTCCAGACGTACCGCCAGTACGTTGTCTTTTCCGTCCTTATGCAGGAATTCAGTCACATCGCAGTGGAAAGAATTGTAACCGAACGGCCAGAAACAGGCCTCTTGTCCGTTGACATATACATGGGCCTCACTCATGGCACCGTCGAAAATCAGGGTTGTTTTTTTGTTGGGGTCTGCATCAAACCGCGTGCGGTACCAGCCTACTCCCACGTAAGGCAGTCCGCCGGTACGTCCGGTCTTCACTGAAGCTTGCTTTTCGAGATTCTGCGTAATGGCGACGTTCTGCAAGTCATTGTTCCGGTCGAAGGGTCCATAGATAGCCCAGTCGTGAGGGATGCGGACCGATTCCCATTGCGCATCATTGAATGCAGGCGAGGCGGCTCCGGAGGCTTCTCCTTTATGGAATTTCCAGTCGGTTTCCAGAAGTTGTTCGTGACGTTGTGCGCTGAGGCTGCATACGCTACAGAGCAAGACAGCGAGCAGGAAGAGATAACGGATGTGCATAGAATTTTAGTATTAGGTTTTCATTTATCAAGCAAAGATAAACTTTTCGTTCGAAACTATCCTTATTTATTCCTGAACTCTTACTATATTTGCGGAAAATTTGGAGAAATACGTAAAAATCAATTATATAATATTTCGATATGGAATATAATTTCAGAGAAATTGAAAAAAAATGGCAGCAGAGATGGGTGGACCGAAAGACCTATAAGGTTGTCGAAGATGAATCCAAAAAGAAGTTCTATGTGTTGAACATGTTCCCTTATCCTTCGGGAGCCGGTCTTCACGTAGGTCATCCGCTGGGATACATTGCCAGTGACATTTATGCACGCTACAAGCGTCTGCAGGGATTCAATGTGTTGAATCCGATGGGATACGATGCATACGGCCTGCCTGCCGAACAATATGCCATTCAGACGGGACAGCATCCGGCGGTCACTACTGCGGCTAATATCGCCCGCTATCGTGAGCAGTTGGACAAGATTGGTTTCTCGTTCGACTGGGACCGCGAAGTGCGTACCTGCGATCCGGGATATTACCACTGGACGCAGTGGGCTTTCCAGAAGATGTTCAACAGCTTCTATTGCAATTCTTGTCATAAGGCTCAGCCTATCAGCAAGCTGGTAGCACATTTTGAAAAGGAAGGTACCGAAGGTCTGGATGTAGCTTGCAGTGAGGAACTGCATTTTACAGCCGAAGAGTGGAAGGCAAAAACCGAAAAAGAACAGCAGGAAATCCTGATGAACTACCGTATTGCTTACTTGGGTGAAACCATGGTAAACTGGTGTCCGGCGTTGGGTACCGTACTGGCCAACGATGAGGTGGTCGACGGGGTGTCTGAGCGTGGAGGCTATCCGGTGGTACAGAAGAAGATGCGCCAGTGGTGTTTGCGTGTGTCTGCCTATGCACAGCGTCTGCTCGACGGACTGGAAACGGTGGACTGGACCGATTCTCTGAAAGAGACTCAGCGTAACTGGATTGGTCGTTCAGAAGGTACGGAAGTCCGTTTCAAGGTGAAAGACAGTGATTTGGAATTTACTATCTTTACGACCCGTGCCGATACCATGTTTGGGGTGACTTTCATGGTACTTGCACCTGAAAGTGAACTGGTTCCGCAGTTGACTACCGAAGCACAGCGTGCGGAAGTGGAAGCTTATCTGGAACGCACAAAGAAACGTACCGAGCGTGAACGTATTTCCGACCGTCGGGTAACCGGTGTGTTCAGTGGCTCGTATGCCGTGAATCCGTTTACGGGTGAGTCCGTTCCGGTATGGATCAGTGATTATGTATTGGCCGGATATGGTACAGGTGCCATCATGGCCGTACCTGCACACGACAGCCGTGACTATGCGTTTGCCAAGCATTTCAATCTGCCGATTGTCCCGTTGGTAGAAGGTTGCGATGTGAGTGAGGAAAGTTTTGATGCCAAGGAAGGTATTGTCTGCAACTCTCCGAAAGCCGGTGTGACTCCTTATTGCGACTTGACCTTGAACGGTCTGACCATCAAGGAAGCCATTGCCGCTACCAAGAAATATGTAAAAGAACATAACCTGGGACGTGTGAAAGTGAATTTCCGCTTGCGCGACGCCATCTTCTCTCGTCAGCGTTACTGGGGTGAACCGTTTCCGGTTTACTATAAGGACGGTATGCCGTACATGATTGACGAGTACAAACTTCCATTGGAATTGCCGGAAGTCGCCAAATTCTTGCCGACCGAAAGCGGGGAACCTCCATTGGGACACGCTACCCGCTGGGCATGGGATGTGGAAAAAGGTGAAGTGGTGGAAAACTCCAAGATTGATAATGTTACGGTGTTCCCACTTGAACTGAATACCATGCCGGGATTTGCCGGTTCAAGTGCTTATTATTTGCGCTACATGGACCCGCACAACGACAAGGAACTGGTTTCTGAAAAAGCTGACCGCTACTGGCAGAATGTTGACCTCTATGTGGGAGGTACGGAACATGCGACCGGTCACTTGATTTATTCTCGTTTCTGGAACAAGTTCTTGTTCGACCTGGGTGTCAGCATCAAGGAAGAACCGTTCCAGAAGCTGGTGAACCAAGGAATGATTCAGGGTCGAAGCAACTTTGTATATCGTATCAAGGATACCAATACGTTTGTGTCACTGGGCTTGAAAGACCAGTATGACGTGACTCCGCTGCACGTGGATGTGAACATTGTATCCAACGACGTACTGGATGTGGAAGCTTTCAAGAATTGGCGTCCGGAATACCACAATGCAGAATTCATCCTCGAAGACGGCAAATATATCTGCGGTTGGGCAGTGGAAAAGATGAGTAAGTCCATGTACAATGTGGTCAACCCGGATATGATTGTAGAACGTTATGGAGCCGATACCTTGCGTATGTACGAAATGTTCCTCGGTCCGGTGGAACAGTCCAAACCGTGGGATACCAATGGTATCGACGGGGTACACCGTTTCCTGAAGAAACTCTGGAACCTGTTCTATGACCGTCAGGGCACTTTCTTGCCTGCCGAAGGAGAGGCGACCAAGGAAGAACTGAAATCCATTCATAAGCTGATTAAGAAGGTGACTGGCGATATTGAAACCTTCTCTTACAATACGTCCATCAGTGCGTTCATGATTTGTGTGAACGAACTGACTGCCTTGAAGTGCCGCAACAAGGAAGTGATGAGTAACCTCGTTATCCTTCTGGCTCCGTTTGCTCCTCACTTGGCAGAAGAATTGTGGGAAGCACTGGGTCACACCACTTCTGTATGCGATGCGCAGTGGCCGGCATTCAACGAAGAATACCTGAAGGAAGACAGCGTGAAATACACCATTTCGTTCAACGGAAAGGCTCGTTTCACTATGGAATTCCCTGCCGATGCCGACAATGAAACCATTCAGGCTGCGGTAATGGCCGAAGAACAGTCGCAGAAATGGATTGACGGCAAAACACCGAAGAAGGTGATTATTGTGCCGAAGAAGATTGTGAATATTGTACTTTGAGTTTTTTAATTGTCATCCGGGATAGACGGATTGGAATATCCGTTCTGTCCCGGATGATTTTTATTTGTGTATGGAAACATTATTGAAGAAGAAATTAGGGAGAGAGTCAAGGGACTATCTGGCCATAACCTTTGGCCTGATTTGTTATTCTATTGGCTGGGCGGCCTTCATGCTTCCGTATCAGATTACGACAGGAGGAGTGACGGGTATCGCTGCCATTATTTATTATGCGACGGGCATTGAAATCCAGGTTTCTTATTTTGTAATCAATGCGGTTTTTCTGGGGTTTGCCTTGAAAATATTGGGGCCGAAATTCAGTATCAAGACCATTTTTGCCATCTTTATGCTGACCTTCCTGCTCTGGTTTTTCCAGATGATTCTGAAGGATGAAAACGGGAACCTGCCGCAGCTGTTGGGACCTGGACAAGACTTCATGGCTTGTGTGATAGGAGCTGGTCTGCTGGGCTTCGGTATCGGTATTGTCTTCTGTAACAACGGAAGTACGGGAGGTACGGATATCATTGCATGGATTATTAACAAGTATAAGGACGTTACTTTGGGACGGATGATGATGTATTGTGATATTGTCATCATTTCTTCGTGCTACTTTATCTTTCACGACTGGCGCAGGGTTTTGTTCGGCTTCTGTGTCTTGTTTATCATGAGCATCGTGATTGATTATGTCATCAACAGCACACGCCAGTCTGTACAGTTCCTGATATTTTCCCGCAAGTATGAAGAAATAGCGGAAGGTATTGCTACTAAAATTGATCGGGGAGTTACTTTATTAGATGGGAAAGGATGGTATAGTAAGCAGGAAATTAAGGTAGTAGTCGTTTTGGCTAAAAAGAGAGAGTCGCTCGATATTTTCCGTCTGGTAAAAGATATCGACCCGAATGCGTTTGTGTCACAAAGTAATGTGGTAGGAGTCTATGGGGAAGGCTTCGATAAACTTAAAGTAAAATAAACATTTCCCTAAGATAATTAAAATAAAAGTAGGTTTTCCCGTTAAATTTGTTTTATCGGGAAAACTTTTTTTATTTTGTACTTTAAAGAATGTGATACTTAAATCTATAGCGTGAAAAAAATATTCAAACTTATTCTGATGGCAATGTCGTTTTTTATCGCTGCTTTCGGAAATCATGTAGAGGGGAAAAATTTATCTCAGATTCGTCAGTTGCATACGGGCTGGGAGTTTTCAATGTACGGCAGTCACGAATGGTTGTCTGCCGAAGTCCCGGGTACGGTTCATCAGGATTTGCTGGCTCATGACAAATTGCCCGATCCTTTTTATGGCATGAATGAGGAGAAAATACAGTGGGTGGAAAAAGAAGACTGGCTGTATCGGACGTCGTTTGTGGTGAGTGAGGAAGAGATGAGTGCAGAAGGTACGTTTCTGGTATTTGAAGGATTGGATACTTATGCGGACGTTTTTTTAAACGGTGCGTTGTTGCTGAAGGCAGACAATATGTTTGTCGGTTATCGGGTTCCTGTCAAATCCGTATTGAAAAAGGGTGAAAACAAACTGGTGATACGTTTCCGTTCACCCATTTGGGAGGCGATGCCCCAATGGGAAAGTAACGGATTCGATTATCCGGCAGACAACGACCATTTCCCACAGAAGTTAAGTGTGTTTACCCGTAAAGCTCCCTATTCTTATGGCTGGGATTGGGGAATCCGTATGGTGACTTGCGGAATCTGGCGTCCTGTGTATCTGGAGTTTGTCAATAAGGCGGTGGTAGAGGATTATTTTGTGCATCAGACCTCGGTCAGTGCAGTCCGTGCAGAGGTAGACAATCAGATAGAGATAAATAATATAGGCAATGACAGGCAGCAGGCTTTGGTCCGCGTCACTTACCGCTATCCTGGAGAAACAGATAAAAGCGTTGAAAAGAAGGTAGAGCTACAGCCAGGACAGAATAACGTATCGCTTCCTTTGTCGGTAGAATCCCCGCATCTTTGGATGCCCAACGGCTGGGGAGAGCCTGCGTTGTATGAGTTTGAAGCGTCGGTGTGGGTCGACGGACAACAGGTTTCGCAGAAAAGTCATCAGATAGGGTTCCGGCAGGTACGTGTGGTACAAGAGAAGGACAAAGAAGGAATGAGTTTCTATTTTGAGGTGAACGGCGTTCCGATGTTTGCCAAAGGTACCAACCTGATTCCTTCCGATGCCTTGCTTCCGCGGGTGACTCGTGCCCGTTATGCGCGTTTGTTGGAAGATGCACAAATCTCTCACATGAATATGATACGTGTGTGGGGAGGAGGCATTTATGAAGATGATGCCTTCTTTGAAGAGGCCGATAAGCGGGGAATCCTCATCTGGCAGGATTTTATGTTTGCTTGTACCACGTATCCGCACGATTCGGCTTTCCTGCATCGGGTATCGGAAGAAGCCGAATACAATATCAAACGGTTGCGGAATCATGCCTCATTGGCTATGTGGTGTGGCAACAATGAGATTTATGAAGGCTTGCGTTATTGGGGCTGGAAAGAAAAATATACACCGGAAGTCTATCAGCAGATGCTGGAGGGATACGATGTGCTTTTCCGCCACCTTCTTCCGGCAAAGGTGAAAGAGCTGGACCCGGGACGATTCTATCTGGAGGGTTCTCCCTATGAAGCCAACTGGGGAAGACCGGAAAGCTGGAAGATAGCCGACAGCCACAACTGGGGCACTTGGTATGGCCAGAAACCTTTCGAGAGCCTGGATGCGGAAATTCCCCGGTTTATGAGCGAATATGGGTTTCAGGCCTTCCCGGAAATGAAGACCATCCGTACGTTTGCTTCTCCGGAAGACTATGAGCTGGAATCGCCGGTGATGAACGCACATCAGAAGAGTACCATCGGGAATGCCTTGATAAAAAAGACGATGGCCCTCTATTATCCGGTACCGGAGAAGTTTGAGGACTTGGTGTATATGGGACTTGTCTTGCAAGGGCAGGGTATGCGTCATGGCATGGAAGCGCATCGGCGGAATCGCCCGTATTGTATGGGGAGTTTGCCTTGGCAGTTGAATGATAGCTGGCCGGTGGTTTCCTGGTCGGCTATCGACTATTACGGTAACTGGAAAGCCATGCAGTACCAGACCCGACGAGCTTTTGCTCCTGTGTTGGTGAATGCCATTCGGGAAGGCGAAAAATTGCGCGTGTACGTGTTGTCCGATTGCCTGAAGGCAGAAAAAGTGACCTTGCAACTGGAATGGACTGACTTCCAGGGAAAGATACATCGTCGGCAACAGGTAGAGGGAATGTTGCCGGTCAATGCTTCGGAAGTCTTTTATGAGGAAGACTGGCAGAAGGCTTTTGCAGCCTGTGATACGACGGCTTCCTACTTGCGCATGACATTAAAGGGAAAACAAAGCCGGAAAGTGCTTTCGGACGAAGTGTATTATCCGGTATATCCTAAGTATCAGCATCTGCCACAAGCCAAGATTTCTTGTAAGAAAGTCCTGAAGGATGGAACTTGCGAACTGACGTTGAAGTCCAGCCAACTGGCCCGTGATGTATTTATAGAAATACCGGTGCAAGGAGTACGTTTTTCAGATAATTTCTTTGACCTGTTGCCGGGAGTGACCAAGAAAGTGACGGTAACTTCAGCCGATGGAAGTCCCGTGGAAGATTTTACGGTGGAAATACATCAGCTGAGTGACATTGCAAATTCTAATTATTAACCTTTATATTATCAACATGAGACCATTTTCAAAAATGAATTGCTTGGGGTTGGCATTCGCAGGAATGCTGGCGACCTCGTGTACGGATAGTCCGACCGCTGTGGCAGACTATCAGATTGTGCCGATGCCATTGGAAATCACGGCGGCATCACAAGGCTCGTTTCTGCTGAAAAGTGGAGAAACGATTTACTATACTGCCGGAAATGAAAAGATGAAGAAGAATGCCGAATTCCTGGCTACTTTCATCAAGGAACAGACGGGCATTACACTGAAAACACAAGAAGGTGATAAAGAGGAGGGTATTGTGCTGAAACTGGGGTTGGAAGCCAATTCTCCGGAAGCTTATCAGCTGACCGTAGACGGCAAGAAGGTGGTGATTACTGCTCCTTCGGAAGCCGGTGTGTTCTATGGCATCCAGACTTTGCGTAAGTCTGTGTCTGTGCACGAAGGAGGGGGCGCCATTGAATTGCCCGCCGTAGAAATCAACGACAGTCCGCGCTTCAGTTATCGTGGAATGATGCTCGACGTAGGCCGTCACATGTTTACCGTGGATGAGATTAAGACGTACATCGACATGCTGGCGTTGCATAACATCAACCGCTTCCACTGGCACCTTTCAGAAGACCAGGGATGGCGTATTGAAATCAAGAAATATCCGAAGCTGACCGAAATCGGTTCCAAGCGTAGTGAAACGGTTATCGGACGCAACTCGGGCGAATACGACGGAAAACCTTACGGCGGTTTCTATACCCAGGAACAGGCCAAGGAAATTGTGGCATACGCAGCAGAACGTTACATTACGGTAATACCGGAAATCGACATGCCGGGACACATGCAGGCAGCTTTGGCAGCTTATCCGGAACTGGGATGTACAGGTGGTCCGTATGAAGTATGGCGTATGTGGGGTATCTCCGACAATGTGCTTTGTGCCGGAAACGACAAGACCATCCAGTTTATCAAGGATGTGTTGGCTGAGATTATCGACATCTTCCCTTCTAAATATATTCATGTAGGTGGCGACGAATGCCCGAAAGTGAAGTGGGAGACTTGTCCGAAGTGTCAGGCCCGTATCAAGGCTTTGGGTATCAAGGGCGACAGCAAGCATTCAAAGGAAGAATATTTGCAGAGCTATGTGATTCATGAAGCGGAGAAGTTCCTCACCGAGCATGGACGGAACATGATTGGATGGGATGAAATCCTGGAAGGTGGACTGGCTCCGAATGCCACAGTCATGTCTTGGAGAGGTGAAGCGGGAGGCATTGAAGCAGCCCGTCAGCAACACAATGTCATCATGACGCCGAATACTTACCTGTATTTCGACTATTATCAGGCAAAGGATACCGACAATGAACCGCTGGCCATCGGTGGTTATCTGCCGATTGAAAGAGTGTACAGCTACGAACCGATGCCTGCTGCGCTTTCTCCGGAAGAACAGAAATACATCACGGGTGTGCAAGCCAATCTGTGGACTGAATACATTCCTACACTTGCACAGGCTCAGTACATGGTATTGCCGCGTATGGCAGCCCTTTGCGAAACCCAGTGGAGTGCTCCTGAAAAGAAGAAAGATTATCAGGGATTCCTGAAACGTACGGCTCGTTTGACCAAGATTTATCAGCTGAAGGGATGGAACTATGCGACTCATATCTTTGATGTGGACGTGAATATTGTGCCGAATCCGGAAACCGGTAAACTGGATGTCAGTGCCGCTACGATTGATGAGGCTCCGATATACTATACACTCGACGGAACCGAACCGACGGCTTCTTCTACCAAGTTTGAAGGTAAATTGAGTATTGATGCAGCTTGTGTATTGCGCATGATGGCCGTGCGTCCGGAAGGCAATTCCTGTGTGACGCTCGACAGCATCTCGTTCAGCAAGTCTACTGCAAAACCGATTACGATGCTGCAGCCCATCAACAAGCCCTATGAGTTCAAGGGAGCGGTGACGTTGGTAGACGGTATGACCGGTAACCGGAACTACAAGACCGGCCGCTGGATTGCGTTCTACAAGAACGATATGGAAGCCGTCATCGATTTGAAGGAAGCTACGGAAATCAGTTCCATGACCCTGCGTACTTGTGTGGAAAAAGGCGACTGGATTTTCGATGCCAGAGGTATTACGGTGGAGGTGTCTGATGACAACAAGACCTTCAAGAAAGTGGCTTCGGAAACTTACCCGGCCATGACCGAGAAGGATGCCAACCAGATTTATACGCATACGCTGAAGTTTACACCGGTAAAGGCCCGCTATGTGAAAGTGACTGCTTTGTCTGAAAAGAATATTCCGGCATGGCATGGAGGAAAAGGCAACCCGGGTTATCTGTTTGTGGATGAAATCGTATTGAACTAAACCTACAGTTCTTTTATAACGATAAAGGTCTGGCTTCCCGTATGGGGAGTCGGACCTTTTTTATGCAATTTTTGAAAGGAGCATTTGAATTGTCGGCCGACGATATGTATCTTTGTACCTGTAAATGTGATTATTTAGAACAACTGCATGATGAAAAAGAAGTTGGTTTTTGCCACGAACAATGCCCATAAGCTGGATGAAATATGTGCCATATTGGGTGAGAAAGTAGATATCTTGAGTTTGAAGGACATCCATTGCGAGGCAGATATTCCTGAAACGGCAGACACCTTGGAGGGAAATGCGGCACTCAAGGCGGAGTATATTTATCAGCACTACGGTCTGGATTGCTTTGCAGACGATACGGGTCTGGAAGTAGAGGCGTTGAACGGAGCACCCGGTGTGTATTCGGCACGCTATGCGGGCGGTGAAGGACACGATTCGGAGGCCAACATGAAGAAGTTGCTGACCGAACTGGAAGGAAAAGACAACCGGAAGGCACAGTTCCGTACGGCCATCTGCCTGATAGAAGGCGGACAGTCGCACCTGTTTGAAGGAATCGTGAGAGGTGAAATCATCCGGGAGAAACGGGGAGCCTCAGGCTTTGGGTACGATCCGGTGTTCATGCCCGAAGGCTATACCGAGACCTTTGCCGAGATGGGAGCAGAAGAAAAGAATAAAATCAGCCATCGGGCAAGAGCCGTACAGCATTTGTGTGAATACCTGAACCGGGAGTAACTGTATAATGAAGGTTGTGGACTTTTTCTACAGGTGTGTAGTCTTTCCACGACCTTTTTTCGTAAGATAATATCTTAATTCGTTTATTATTAAAGTCTTATAAAATTAGGATTAAATAAAGGCATTTTGGCGTATATTTTGTTTACGGCTTTTTATAACAATAAACAATGAGCGTCAAATGCAAAAAATCAGATTTTTAGTTTTATTGTTGTTGTGTGTGGCGTTTCAGCAAGCTTTTGCACAACAGCGTATTCTTAGTGGGGTGATAACTTCTGCGGAAGATCACGAACCACTTATCGGAGCCACCATATCTGTACAAGGGAATGAAGCCCATGGAGTGGTGACGGATATCGAAGGAAAATACAGGCTGGAAGTGGGACCCAATGATAAAATTTTGGTAGTGGCCTATTTGGGTATGAAAACTCAGCTGATAAAGGTTCCCAAAAAGGAACGTTTGAATATCGTGCTTCAGCCTGAAACCATGAACCTGGACGAAGTGGTGGTGACAGGTTACGGAAACTTTACCCGCTCTTCTTTCACGGGTTCTGCCAATACGTTGAGAGGGGATATGATGAAGGATATTCCGGTAATGAGTGTGGAGCAGAAACTGCAGGGAATGACGACTGGAGTTTCGATTAGCAGCAGTTCCGGACAGCCGGGAGCCAACCAGAGTATCCGTATCCGTGGTATGGGTTCTTTTAATGCTTCTCAGGAACCGTTGTTTGTTATTGATGGGGTGCCGGTCACTTCCGGTAGCTTGAGTGCAGGAGGGGCCGATGCAGCCTATATGAACAACTCCAAAACCAACATCATGAGTACGCTGAACCCGGCAGATATCGAAAATATTACGATTATCAAGGATGCGGCAGCCGCTTCTTTGTATGGTTCGCGGGCAGCCAATGGGGTGATTTTGATTACCACGAAGAAAGGAAAGGCGGGAAAAGCACAGGTTTCTTTCAACATGTCGGGTGGTTTCTCTAATGCGGCAGTCAATTTCCGGCCTACGTTGAATGGCGATCAGCGCCGGGAATTGTTGTACGAAGGCTTATTGAACTATGCAATGGATGAACAGATGGCCGACCTTGCTGGATATGCCAATGGGGAAATTGACAAATATGCCTCTGTGCCTTCCATGGGATATACCAACTGGCGGAAAGAATTGCTCCGTACAGCCATCCAGCAGGATTACGAAGCTTCTGTGTCAGGAGGAAACGAGAAAACGACTTTTTATGCTTCCTTGGGCTACAACAGTCAGGAGGGCTTGGCCAAAAACTCCAGCTTGGACCGTTATTCGGCTCGTCTGAACATGACGCAGAAAGTGGGACGTTACGGCGAGGTAGGTGCCAATATGATGTTCACACAGATGAACCAGGAGATGAACGAGGAACGTGGATCTTCCATCAATCCGTATTTGTGTGTGGCGATGACCATGACGCCTTCTATGCTGGTACGCGATGAGGCAGGTAATTATGTAGGGGCTTACGACGGCACGCAGTTGAATCCGCTTCGTGATATCCTGACCGATTACAATCGTACCCGGATGACCCGTATGTTTTCTACCGGATATGCGGCTGTAGAGCCGATAAAGGGTTTGAAGATAAAGGAAACACTGAGTTACGACTATACCATTCAGAAAGACTCCCGCTATTATAATCCTCTGAGTTCGGCCGGACCAAAGAGTGGGTCGGATGCACAGTCTTCCAAAGGATTCATTGAATACGGAAAGTTGATTTCTTCTACTTCCGTGAATTATGTTAAGACGTTTGCACAGAAACATCATCTGGATGTGCTGGCTGCGTATGAATTGGAGAGTTACCAGACGGATAAGGCCTCAGGAGAACGTTCTAAAATTCCTTTGTATTCTGGACTTACGGAACCGGATAATGCGGCCGTACTGAACAGTTTCGTATCTTCTACACAGGATTACCGTATGTTGTCGTACATCTCTCGTTTGAATTATGATTATGACGACCGCTATTACGTGGCAGGCAGTTTCCGTCGTGACGGTAGCTCTCGTCTGTCTCCCGACAACCGTTGGGGAAACTTCTGGTCGGTATCCGGTATGTGGCATGTCACCAACGAGGCGTTTATGCAGCCCATCAAACATATTCTGAGCGATTTGAAGGTCCGTGCTTCTTACGGTGTAAATGGTAACCAGCCGAACTCGCTGTATGGCTATATGGGATTGTATGCCTTTGGACAGAGTTATATGGGAGGCTCCGGGTCGTATGAATCTTCCATTCCTAATTCTAATCTGGGATGGGAAAAGAACTATAACCTGAACGTAGGATTGGATTTGTCGTTTATCAACCGTATTTTCCTGACGGTAGAGTATTATAACCGTGATACGAAAGATTTGCTGTACAGCCTTCCTATCAGTGCGACTACCGGATTCACGAATTACTTGAGCAATATCGGACAGTTGAACAACAAGGGTGTGGAACTGGAACTCCGTACCATCAACATTGCCAACGATAATTTTAACTGGACGACAGTGTTGAACCTGAGCCACAATAAGAATAAGATTGTATCACTCAACGGACAGTTGGACCAGTCGATAGAAGGTACTTGGTTCATTCACAAAGTGGGACTGCCGTATTACAGTTTCTATGTGAAAGAGTATGCAGGAGTGAATCCGGAAAACGGAAAGGCTATGTATTATCGGAATCAGGAAATACCGCAGGAAGACGGGTCGGTAGTTGTGGACCGCAGTCTGACGGAAGATCCGGGCGAAGCACAGGCCATTCCCTACAAGTCGGTCAATCCGAAAGTGTCAGGAGGTTTGACGAATATGTTGAACTACAAATGGTTGGATTTGAGTTTCACACTGACTTATTCGTTAGGTGGATACTCGTTTGATAAAACCGGAACTTATATTGAGAACGGAACGGATAAAATATATACCTCGAAGTACAATCTTCCGGTGTATGCCCTCGACCGCTGGCAGGAACCGGGAGACGTGACCGACGTGCCACGCTTTGTCTACGGAGAAGCAGCTGGGCCTCAGAATTCTTCACGTTACATTCATAGTACCAATCACTTGCGCTTGAAGAACCTGACACTTGGCTTTACCCTTCCTTCCGCGTGGACACACAAGGCGATGATAGACAAGGCCCGTATCTATTTCTCAGGCAGTAATTTGCTGACTTGGGCCAAATGGAAACAGTATGATCCGGAAACACCGGTCAACGGAGAAGTGTTCTGTGAAGCACCTCCTATGCGGACATTTAATTTCGGCATACAAATCACATTTTAAAAAGTAAATTAGTCATGAAACATCTTTATCTATATTTTCTTGCCGCTTCACTGGCATGTAGCTCTTGTTCGGACAGTTGGCTGGACCTGAATCCGTCCACTTCTGTGACTACCGACCAGGCTTTTACCACGCTGGATAACGCACAGACGGCTTTGAACGGCATTTACCGTCTGGCTTCCGCACATAGCTATTATGGAGACAACTTCTTTTATTTTGGTGACTGCCGTGCGGTAGACGTACAAGCGCGTATGAGCAAAGGAGATGGAGGACGTGTATCGCCTTATTATGAGTATACTGTCAAGGCGACCGATAACTTTAATTCCACTCTGCCTTGGAATCAGGTGTACAAGGTGATTCGTCAGGCCAATAACTTGTTGGAGGCCATCGAGGAGGGGAAGGTGGTAACTGCCGATGAGCAGGCCTTGAATGAAATCAAGGCGCAGGCACTGGCCATGAGAGGTTTGGCCTTATACGATTTGGTTCGGGTATTTGCCATGCCTTATGCTTATGACAATGGACAGTCTTTGGGAGTGCCTATCGTGACGACTCCGACCGATCCGACTTCCCGGCCTGCACGCAATACGGTGGCCGAGTGCTATACACAGATTATAAAAGACTTGACTGACGCGCTGAGCGGATTGACCAAAGAGAAGAAGGATGGCTGCCTGAACTATTGGGCCGTACAGGGAATCCTTTCCCGGGTTTACCTGAACAAGCTGGATTATCCGAATGCGTACAAAGCGGCTACAGATGTCATTGAGAACAGTAAAAGTCTGTATCAGTTGTACACCAAGGAAGAATACCCTACGGTGTGGGGACAGGAATACACCAGCGAGTCGTTGTTTGAGTTCTATTTCTCTTTGACGGAACCTTCCGGTGGTTCCGGAGGTGAAGGAGCACCGATGGTGTATGCCAATGAAAGTCAGGTGGACTGGAATAACCTGATTCTGACAGAGGATTTTCTGAACCTGATGGATGAGGACCCGGACGATGTGCGTCATTGTGTGATGGCAGCTTCCGTTATTCCCAACAACACCGGACTTCCGGAGGGCGCACGCAACAGAACAGTATACCTGACCAAGTTCCCGGGTAAGTCGGGAGACCCTCGCGACAATAACTTGTGTATCGTACGTCTGTCGGAGATTTACCTGAATGCCGCAGAAGCAGGTTTGAAAATAGGAGGCAGTGAAGCGGCCAAAGGAATGGAATATTTGAACGACGTCATTACCAACCGTACCACGAATGCAGCCATGAAAGTAAATTCTCTCAGTGATTTTACCTTGGAACGTATCCTGAAAGAAAGGAGAAAGGAACTGGTAGGTGAGGGCTTGGCCGTGTACGATTATACTCGCAACAAGCTACCGATTGTACGGACAGGCGGATGGCACCTGGATCCCTTGAAAACTTCCGATTCACAGACCATTCAACCAGATGATTCACGTTTAGCCGTACCAATTCCTCAGTCGGAGGTGGATGCCAATCCTAATCTGAATCCGGACGCGGAGTAGAATCCGCAGCAGACATGCATTTCAAATAATATCCCCGTCCTTTGACGGTAACAATCCGATAATCCGGGAAGTCTTGCAGGACTTTCCGGATTATTTGTATATGAGTCTCCAGTTTTTCGTCGGCTTGGGCATCATGCGGCCAGCAGGTAGCTTGGATGTCCTTCCGGTCGACACATTCTCCATTTTTCTTCCACAACTGATGGAGAATCTGTAAATCCAGACGGGAGATGGCACATTGTATGCCGTCGATGAGGAGGACCTGATGCGTCAGGTCGATGTAGAGGCCTTTTGCAGGCTTTTTCTGCCGTTTTTTATAGCGTAGGTAAAGCAATACGCCTCCGGCGAACAGCACCAGGAAAAAGGTACCATAATAAGCCACAGGGACATAACGCAACATCGTAAGGAGGTCGTAGTCTGCCCACCCCTGCAACTGGAGATTGTGCGTCAGGTCGAGCTGATAGACGGGTGTTCGATAAGCTGAGGCTGTCGGCAGGATACCTGCCCGTGTTTGGGTACGGGCCTGCGTGTGGATATAAAACACTCCGGCCATTCCGCTGATGTGTCTTTGGGCGAGCTGTGCCTGGAACAGTTGGTTGATTTGCTCGGCATCGGCTGGCAGAATATCGTCCAGCAGGTATTCATTCAGCAATTTCCGGGCAGTGGCTTCCGGAAGGCTGTCCTGAAACACGTAAGTTGTTTTTTTCTCCAGGGTCTGGAGGGTATAACTCTTGATTTTCCGATTGGATACGGGAGCGAGGAGATAGGCCTTGAGCGCAGGGTCTACGTATAGTCTGTTGTCTGTCTGAAAAGTATTTAGACGGTCCTCATAATGCAAGCGTTCGGCTTCCCGTAAAGCCTTGTTGATGGCCGTGTGAATCTGTGTCCGGCTGCAGCGGAAGGCGATGCCGCAGATGGCAATGCAGGCACGGAAAAAAACGGCGGCAAACAGGAGTATGATAATTTTTTTTTTCATGACAGCTTCTTTGAGGGCAAATTAAACGAAAAAAAGCGGGAATTCAAAAACGTGACGGCATTCATGAAAAAGTGGGCTTGCCTGTTTTAGGTTTCCCAGTCAGAAAACATACGTTTCTCGGTGCGAAAACGTACGTTTCGTGTAAGGAAAACATACGGTTCCGCATCGGAAAACGTAAAAAAGAACGAGGCCTTGTCAGGAAAATGTGCCTGCGTTTTCTTATCTTTCTTTCAGGTATTGTGCTACCTTTTCAAAAAACAGGGAGATGTGGGCTCCGTCTACGAATGCATGACTCACTGTCAGAGCGATGGGCATCACCAGCCGTCCTTCCCGTTTGACGGCCTTTCCGGCATTCATCAGCGGATAATCCAACGGATGGCCGGAGGCATACTGTGTGTAGGAAATGGATGTGAAATACAGTTTGGGGGTCGCACTGAGCAGGATGACGTCGAAATCGCCCTGTGCGGCAATTTCCTTGTCGGTACCGTACGGGTCTCCATCGTCCGGAATGGAAGTGATGATGCGCCGTGCTTCTTCGTAGAAGGCCTTGAAATCGCTTTTCCAGGGAATGCGTACGGTATAGAAGGTCTTTCCGGGGACGGCAATCGGAGTGGTGATGTCTACTGTGTCATGGTAGACCACCTGTCCGTCTTTGTCCCATCGGTAGCGGAATTCCTTGATTTCGTTGGCGGCACGGAGGATGGCATACAGGTAATACAGGAAAAAGGAATGCCCTTTGGCCTTGGCTTCGGCGTAAGCCTCCGTACAATCCACTTCGCTGGTGAGGGCAATCCAAGAGTTATGGAAGTCGCGGAAGAAGAGGTAATTGTCCTTCCGCTCCCAGGTGTCAATGTCAATCAGATGTTTCATGCGGGTTTGAATTTTTGTGCCACTTTCCGGTAGGTAGGCATCTCGATGTGTAATTGTTTTCCCAAGTCAATCATGTCGAAGAGCAGTCCCTGAATTTCCGATTCATGACCGCGGGCGATGTCCTTCTGCATGGAAGCCGTGCTGTGCGGGTCGAGCTTGTCGATGACCATCAGGTTGTAGGCAACCGGGTCGCTGGGGTAGCGGATACTCAGCTTTTCGCCTATCTGTGCGCTTTCACGCGACAGGCCGATGAAGGTGTCACGCACTTCGCCTTCGTGCTGCACTTCTCCCATCGGCACATCGTGATAAGCCCCCGTGCAGGCCATGGCGGAGATGAACGACCATTTGATGAAGGTATCGCGGTTGATATCGTCCGACACATCGACTTTGATGCCACATGCACGGAGCTCTTCGGCAATGGCTTCCAGCCGTTCGGGGGCAACATGTTGTTCCGGACGGGCTCCGAATACCAGGCGGAAGATGCTTCCCATCTGGCTGATTTCTCCTTCACCCGACACGAATCCCACAATGTAGATACAGCCGTCGAGTACTTTTACCGACGGTACGAGGCGTCCGATGCGGGGGCCGGTACCGTAGACATTGAGGATAGGAATGACCAGTGTGTCGGGAGTGGCAGCCCGTTCCAGCACTTCCTGAATGGAGTCGATGGAGTAGCCTTTCACGCAGACAAAAATCACGTCGGCTTTCCCCTGAAATTCTTCGGCGGTACAGGCTTTCACGGGGAGAAAATGTTCGCCTTTCAAATCCGATTTCAAATGCAATCCCTGACGGCAGATGGCCTCCAGGTGCTTTCCACGGGCGATACAAGTGACCTCCTTGCCTGCCAAGGCAAGAAATCCGGCGATGCATCCTCCTACACCGCCTGTTCCAATGATGAGATAGTTCATGGTGTAATCAATTTAGAGGGATAAAAAAAGCACGGAAGCGGTCGATGCTCCGTGCTGATGGGATGAGTTTTATACATTGAAGCGGAAGTGCATGATATCACCGTCTTCCACGATGTAATCCTTACCTTCCACATTGAGTTTTCCGGCTTCGCGTACGGCTGCTTCTGAACCGTAGTGGATGAAGTCGTCATACTTGATGACCTCGGCGCGGATGAAGCCTTTTTCAAAGTCGGTGTGGATGACACCTGCACACTGCGGAGCTTTCCATCCTTTGTGGAAGGTCCATGCGCGGACTTCCATCTTTCCGGCCGTGAAGTAAGTCTCCAAGTTCAGCAGCTTGTAGGCGGCCCGTATCAGTCGGCTCACGCCCGATTCTTCCAGCCCGATTTCCTGCAGGAACATCTGGCGGTCTTCGTAGGTTTCCAGTTCGGCGATATCCGCTTCCGTTTTGGCAGCCACAATCAGGATTTCAGCCCCTTCGTCCTTGACCGCTTCGCGAACCTGCTCTACATATTTGTTGCCGCTTACCGCACTACCTTCGTCCACGTTGCAGACATACAGCACTGGTTTGGAAGTCAGCAGAAAGAGGTCGTGTGCGATTTTCTGCTCGTCCTTTGATTCAAACTGTACGGTACGGGCTGATTTTCCTTGCAGCAGGGCATCGCGGTAGCGCACCAATACTTCGTAGGTTTGTTTGGCCACCTTGTCGCCTCCGGTCTGTGCCTGTTTCTGCACCTTCTGGATACGGCTTTCAATGGTTTCCAGGTCTTTCAGCTGAAGCTCTGTGTCGATAATCTCCTTGTCACGTACAGGATTCACATTGCCGTCCACGTGCGTTACGTTTTCGTCGTCAAAGCAGCGCAACACGTGCAGGATGGCATCCGTCTCACGGATGTTGGCCAGGAACTTGTTGCCCAGTCCTTCTCCCTTGCTGGCCCCTTTCACCAGTCCGGCGATATCCACAATTTCTACCGTGGTAGGAACGATGCGGTCCGGATCTACCAGTTCAGCCAGTTTGTTGAGCCGCTCATCGGGTACGGTAATGACTCCTACGTTCGGTTCAATAGTACAGAATGGGAAATTGGCTGCCTGCGCTTTCGCGTTGGACAGGCAGTTGAAGAGTGTCGATTTTCCGACGTTCGGCAAACCGACGATACCACATTGTAATGCCATAATTTATCGTTTGTTTTTAATCTATTTCTACAGATAATCCTCTAATTTTCTGCAAAGATAGTGAAAGGTAAGGGCAGAGACAAACGAAAACGCAATTTTCAAGTTTAAGTGTGAGGAAGTAGAGGACATAAAAAAGAGGCGCTCCTCACGAAGTGCCTCTTCTTTAATAAGAGAGTTTATGAATTTTCTTTATTTAATCATTTGTCCATTGTTACTGTCATTTCAGGAATCAGAATGAAATCATTCTTCTTGGAATTCCATTTGTAGTATTCTGTAGTTACACTCTTGTTGTCGTAAGTATAACGGATACACAAATCGTTTTCCCAGCAGTTGTTGTTTGCATTCCATTTCTGTGACATGTTTTCTGTCATCTGGTTATTGGCATTGTACTTGTAGTTATACTTCATGTAGTTGGTTAACATGTTGCCGTCTTTCTTATAGACAGTTTCAGCAACTTTCATTCCGTTAACTTCTTCTGCATTGTAAATCAAGTTGTTGTTCATTTTTGCCGCATAAGTCGACAAGTTCGCAATAAAAGTTATAACCAGAACAATTACACACTTTGCTAAATCCATCTTTTTCATATCTTTTTTATTTTAAGGTTTTACTTACTTTTTGTTTCTTTTGACGGTGCAAATGTAGTAAAAGCTTTGATATGTTGTATTCTTTCTCGCAAAAAAATGCAAGAAATTAGCAAAATGTCACCAATTAAGCATTTGTTAACAATATAGAATGATTAATGTGCTTCCAGCCAATTTTGACCCCAACCATAGTCTGCACGCAATGGAGCTTTCATTTTGTAAGCAGCTTCCATTTCAGATATCACAATTTGCTGTACTTTTTCTTTTTCTTCCGGCAAGACGCTGAAGTTTAATTCATCATGTACCTGAAGAATCATCTTGGATTGAATTCCTTCTTCCTGGAATCGTTGGTATATTCGTATCATGGCTACTTTAATGATATCGGCTGCGCTTCCTTGAATAGGGGCATTGATTGCATTTCGTTCGGCATAGCCTCTGACGACTGCATTTTTGGAGTTGATGTCGGGCAGATAACGTTTGCGCTTGAAGATGGTTTCAATGTATCCTTGTTCCCGTGCAAGCTGGATGCTTTTATCCATATAAGCCTTTACATCCGGGTAATTTTCGAAATAGCCGTCGATGAGTTCTTTGGCTTCTTTCCGGTCGACATTCAGTCGTTCGGCCAGTCCGAAAACCGAAATGCCATAAATGATTCCAAAGTTGGCTGTTTTGGCTTTGCTTCTTTGTTCTCGTGTGACGTCTTCCAGTTTCACCTTATATATTTTAGCTGCGGTGGCTGCATGAATGTCCTGACCTTTCTGGAAAGCCTCTATCATGTGAGGGTCTCCGCTTAAGTGTGCCATGATACGCAGTTCAATCTGTGAATAATCGGCCGAGAAGAATTCGCATCCGTCGTCTGGAATGAAGGCTTTCCGGATTTCCTTTCCGTCTTCATTGCGGATAGGGATATTCTGCAAGTTGGGGTTGCTTGAACTCAGTCGCCCGGTAGCAGTGACCGTTTGATTGAAAGAGGTGTGAATGCGTCCGGTGGCTGGATTGATCAGTAGGGGAAGGGCATCGATGTAGGTTCCCAGTAGTTTCTTCAGACCGCGATGTTCCAGTATCTTGGCTACGATTTCGTGCTTTCCTCTCAGGCTTTCCAGCACTTCTTCCGAGGTGACGTATTGCCCTGTTTTTGTTTTCTTGGCTTTTTCCACGATTTTTAATCGGTCGAACAACACTTCACCTACTTGTTTGGGAGACGCAATGTTGAACTCCATGCCGGCCAGTTGATGTACCTCTTCTTCTATCTGATTCATGCGTGTGGTGAAATGACGTGAAGTTTCCTTCAGTGCTTCTGTGTCGATACGCACTCCGTTTCTTTCCATGTAGGCCAGCACTGGAACCAATGGCATTTCAATTTCTTCGAATAATTTCTTTACATCGTTCTTCTCAAGTTCTTTTTCTAGTATGTGTTTTAACTTGAGAGTTACGTCGGCATCTTCGCAGGCATATTTGTAAACGGCTTCCGGTGCGAGGTCGCGCATGTTGCCCTGTTTTTTGCCTTTCGGTCCAATCAGTTCTTCAATTTTGATTGTTTCATATTTCAGATAGACTTCTGCCAGATAATCCATTCCATGACGCAGTTCGGGTTGAAGTACGTAGTGTGCAATCATGGTGTCGAACATTTTTCCTTTTAGTGTCACTCCGTAATTGGCCAGCATAATTAAATCGTACTTGATATTCTGGCCAATTTTGAGCGAATTGGGATTTTCAAAGGCCGGTTTAAATATATTTACAATTTTTAAAGCTTCCTCACGGTTCGCGGGTACAGGTACATAAAATGCCTGATTTTCGTGTATACTGAAGCTCATTCCCACCAATTCTGCTGTGATAGGGTCTGTTCCTGTGGTTTCCGTGTCTAGACTGAAAAAAATCTGATTTGTCAAATTTTGAGCTAATTCCTCCATTTTTTCTTGATTATCAATAAGTTGATAGTCGTATGGAAGAGATTCTAACCTCGTGAGATTTGAATTTTTGGCGTCGCCTGTATCTTCCTGCGCAAATAAGCCAAAGAGATCGGGTTGAGCAGTGGGTGAGGAGGGGGCCTTTTTTTCCGTTTTGATGACACGGTCGATTAGAGTACGGAACTCCAACATTTCGAACAGACGGCGAAGTTCTTCTTCGTCGGGCTCCTCTTTTTTCAGTGCATCCATGTCAAGCTGGACAGGTACATCAGTTTTGATGGTAGCCAGAAATTTGGAGAACATAATCTGTTCCTTGTTTTCTTCTACTTTCTTTTTGATGGCTCCTTTCAGTTCATCTGTATGGGTGAGCAGGTTTTCGATACTTCCGAACTGGGCAATCAGTTTTTGTGCGGTTTTTTCTCCCACTCCGGGACAGCCCGGAATGTTGTCGGCTGTATCGCCCATCAGGCCCAGCATGTCGATGACCTGAAGAGGAGACTGGATATCGAACTTGGCTTTGACCTCGTTGACGCCCATTATTTCGAAATCCTTGTCGCCGTACTTCGGACGATACATGAACACATGTTCCCCTACAAGTTGGCCGTAATCCTTGTCGGGGGTCATCATATAGGTGGTAATTCCTCTTTTCCCAGCTTCGGTGGCAAGTGTGCCGATGACGTCGTCAGCTTCATAGCCAGCCACTTCCAGGATAGGGATGCGATAGGCCCGGATGATGTCTTTTATGATAGGGACGGATTGCCGGATGGCCTCGGGGGTTTCTTCTCGTTGAGCCTTGTATGCTTGGTAAGCCTCATGGCGAAACGTAGGTCCCGACGGGTCGAAAGCAATGCCGATGTGGGTCGGATTCTCTTTTCTCAGCACTTCTTCCAGCGTATTGACAAACCCCAGGATAGCGGAAGTGTTAAGACCTTTTGAGTTGATGCGGGGATTCTTGATGAAGGCGTAGTAGGCACGATAAATCAGTGCATAAGCGTCTAGTAGAAATAGTTTCTCCATTCGTGTAAAAATATTAAGATTTTTCATGTAAATGTACAAAAAAATACGGTATTCAGTCTTTTATTATTACTTTTGTGGGCTTAAATAAATGTACATGAATAAAATTGATTTAATAAAGCAGCCTGTAGCAAAAGAATTGGAGGAATTCAGAGGGCTTTTTGAAGACTCTTTGACCAGTACAGATCCTTTATTGGGAGAGGTGCTGTCTTACGTCAAGAAGCGGAGTGGGAAGATGATGCGCCCTATACTGGTGATGCTGATGGCTAAGTTGTTCGGTACATTAAGCGATTCTACTTTTCATGCAGCCTTATCATTGGAGTTACTTCATACAGCTAGTCTGATTCACGACGATGTAGTGGATGAAAGTAACGAACGTCGTGGGCAGTCTTCTGTGAATGCCATTTATAATAATAAGGTATCGGTGTTGGTGGGTGATTACATGCTGGCTACAAGTTTGAAACATGCTGCGCATACCGGTAAGGTGGAGTTAGTAGAATTGGTGGCTTGCTTGGGGCAGGAACTTTCTGAAGGGGAGATTCTTCAGTTGGGCAATACCGGAAAGGAAGATTTTGCAGAAGATACTTATTTTGACATCATACGAAAGAAAACAGCAGCCTTGTTCAAGATTAGTGCGCAAAGTGGGGCGGTATCCGTGAATGCTTCTCCAAAAGAAGCGATGAAAGCGGCACTTTTTGGTGAAATGATTGGAATAGCTTTCCAAATAAAAGACGATATCTTCGATTATTTTGAGAATGCAGAATTAGGGAAGCCCACGGGAAATGATATGCTGGAAGGGAAACTTACACTGCCGGCTTTGTATGTATTGAATAAATTGCACGATACCTCTTTGAATGAACTGGCTTTACGGATACGGGCCTTGAATGCTTCGAAAGAAGAGATAGCCCAGTTTGTAGAAACGGTGAAAAGGGAAGGAGGCATTGAGTATGCCACTCAGAAAATGTATGAGTTCCGTGAGAAGGCATTGGCACTTTTGCCCGCTTCTACCGACGAAGCGATTAGGAATGCGCTGACTGCTTACATTGATTACGTGATTGAACGGAACAAGTAATTCGTTTTATAGATAAAGAAAAGCCCCTTTCGTTTGTGGTTTTCCACGATGGAAAGGGGCTTTTTATTTCATTTCTTTCTTCTGATTAGAAGAACTTGGTCTCACTGCCTACAATTTCTGAAAGCAGGAGGTTGGCCATGCGGCTAGTGCCCAGACGGAAGCGTTCGTTAGTCAGCCATTCTTCGCCCAGCAGTTCCTTGACGATGGTATAATATACCAGCGCATCGTGAACGGAATTGATGCCGCCTGCTGGCTTGAAGCCTACTTTTCGTCCTGTTTCCAGGAAATATTCCTTGATGGCCTGGCACATTACGTATGCTGCTTCCGGAGTAGCGGCAGGGCTTTCTTTTCCGGTAGAAGTCTTGATGAAATCTGCTCCGCAGTACATGGAAAGAATGGAAGCTTTCTTAATGTTAGAAGCAGTTTTCAAGGCACCTGTTTCTAGAATTACTTTCAAGTGCTTATCGCCGCATACTTCTTTCAGTTCCTCGATTTCATCGCACATTCCTTCGTAATCTCCAGTCAGGAATTTCCCTACAGAAATGACGATATCGATTTCATCGGCTCCGGCATGGAGTGCCATGGCTGTTTCGGCCACTTTCACTTCAATGAAAGTTTGTGAGGAAGGGAATCCTCCCGATACACAAGCAATCTTGACATCGTCTGCTTCCAAAGTATCGTTGACAATTTCGGCCATGTTGGGGTAGACGCAGATGGCGGCCACGTTTTTCAGGTCCGGATAACGATCTACAAACTCATTTACCTTTTCGGTAAACTTCATGACGCTCGGTTCGCTGTCTGTACATTTCAGTGTCGTCAGGTCGATGCAGTTGAAAAGGAATTTCTTTACCTCCAGGGTGTTGTTCTCTTCCAGATGTTTTTCGATGAGTTTCGCCGTTTTTGCTGCGATTTCATCGTCATTCAGCTCCGTATTATACTTGCGCAAGGCTTCGTCATACTTGCTGGTCTGGTTCGGATTTTCTCTTTCATCCTCGGGGGTATATCCGCCCCCATGTTCGCGATAATGTTCCATACTCTTTATAGTTTAGGGTTGTTTTTATGTCTGTCCTTGTCACGGTTTGTCTTTTTCTCCAGGTTCTTACGAAAGGCTTCTGTCAGGTCTACGCCTGTTTGATTGGCCAGGCAGAGCAGTACCCAGAGCACATCCGCCATTTCATCGCCTAGGTCGGTTTTTTCTCCCGCTTTGAACGACTGGTCGCCATACGTCCGTGCCATGATGCGTGCCAGTTCTCCCACTTCCTCAGTGAGCACGGCCATGTTGGTCAGTTCACTGAAGTATCTCACTCCATACGTCTTGATCCACGTATCTACCGTTTTCTGTGCTTCTTCCAGTGTCATAGTTATTCCTTGTTTTTGGTATCCATGCAGATGGTTACCGGTCCGTTGTTAATCAGTTCCACTTTCATGTCGGCTCCGAATTCACCGGTTCCTACCTCCTTTCCGAGGGCAATGCTCAGTTCGTTGCAGAAATAATTATAGAGGGGAATGGCAGTTTCATGCCCCGCTGCTCGGATATAAGAAGGGCGATTTCCTTTCTTGGTAGAAGCCATTAAAGTGAACTGGCTGATGACCAGAATTTCTCCTTGTACATCCAGAATGGATTTGTTCATTACTCCGTTTTCATCGTCAAATACGCGGAGGTTGACAATCTTTTTGCAAAGCCAGTCGGCATCTTCTTGGGTGTCGGCTTCTTCAATACCGACCAGTACCATGAAGCCTTCCTTGATGGCTGATTTGCATGTCCCGTCAATGGTGACGGAAGCACGTGTCACACGTTGTATCACTACTCTCATGTTTCTCTTCTTGTTTTTACAAAAGTAAGAAAATTATTTGGAATCCGACAGGGATTCCTTGACGCTTTTCGCCGCGCTTTCTCCGATGACCTCTGCAATTTCTTCCAGACTTGCCTGACGGATACGGGTCACGCTCTTGAACTTTTTCAGCAGAGCTGTCTTCCGTTTTTCCCCGATGCCTTTGATGGTGTCGAGGGCCGAGGCAATCTGACTCTTGCTTCTTTTTTCCCGATGGAAAGTGATGGCAAAGCGGTGCACTTCGTCTTGTATATTCTCCAGAAGATGGAAAAGGGGAGTACCTTGCTTGATGCCGAGAGTTTGAGGAGGGAATCCATACAGAATCTCCGACGTCCGGTGGCGGTTGTTCTTGGCCAGTCCAACGATGGGAATCTGCAGGTGCAATTCGTCTTCCACGACTTCGCGTACCACTTCCATTTGTCCCTTTCCACCGTCGGTCAGTATCAGGTCGGGCAGTTCACCCTGTTCTTCCAGAATACGGGAATAGCGGCGGCGTACCACCTCCTGCATGGATGCATAATCGTCGGGACCCACTACCGTTTTGATGAGGTATTTGCGATAGTCTTTTTTGCTGGGCTTGGCTTGTTTGAACACCACGCAGGCAGCTACGGCATCTGAGCCTTGGATATTGGAATTGTCGAAACATTCGATGTGGTTGGGCATTTTCTCCAGGTGAAGCTGTGCCTGGATTTCTTTCATCAACCGTACGCTTCGTTGCTCCGGATTGAGCTTTTCCGCTTGTTTCAACCGGTCCACTTTATACTGTTTGACGTTCATCAGCGAGAGGTCGAGCAGGTGTTTCTTTTCGCCTCTTTGAGGTACGGTGAACGTCACTCCGTTCATTTCCATGTCCAGTTCAAAGGGAACAATGATTTCCTTGGATGTGCTTTTGTATCGTTCCCTCATTTCCACGATGCCGAGAGAAAGTAATTCTTCCTTGCTTTCGTTCATCCGCAGCTTGTATTCGAAGGTGAAGGCTTGGTTGATGCATCCGTTGGTGATGTGCAGGTAATTGATGTAAGCCGTATTTTCGTCCGTTTCAATCGAAAAGACATCGATTTGGTGCAGGGTGGCACTGACCACCTCGCTCTTGGCGCGATAGCTTTCGATGAGCATGTATTGTTCCTTGACCTTCTGTGCTTCTTCGAAACGCATCTCTCCAGCCAACCGTTTCATCTCTTCCATCAGGGCATTGCTCACAGCCTGTGTGTTTCCTTTCAACAACTCTTTTGCCTGTGCGATGTGCTGCATGTATGCTTCGTGCGATTGCTGTCCGATGCAAGGTCCCAGGCAGTTCTTGATATGGTATTCCAGACACACCTTGAATTTTCTCTGTGCGATATTTTCGGGCGTCAGGGCGAGGTGGCAGGTGCGCAGCGGATATAGTTTCTTGATTAGCTCCAGAATCGCCATCATCGAAGGAATATGACTGTAAGGGCCGTAGTAGGTAGACCCGTCGCGAATGATTTTCCGGGTCTTGTAGATACGCGGAAAATACTCGTTGCTGACGCAGATGGAAGGGTAGGTCTTGTCATCTTTCAGCAAGACGTTGTAACGTGGCTTGTATTTCTTGATAAGGTTGTTCTCCAGCAACAGGGCATCCTCCTCCGTATTGACCACAATGTAGCGGATATCTGCAATCTTCGACACCAGCATCCGTGTCTTGGCCGATTGGTGGTCTTTGGAGAAATAAGAGTACACACGCCGCTTCAGGTTCTTGGCCTTTCCCACATAGATGATGACTCCCTCCTTGTTCAAGTACTGGTATATGCCCGGTCCTTCCGGAAGGTTCAATACGATTCCTTTCAGGTATTCGCCGGTATTTTCTTTCTTTTCTACCTCTTCCATGGTTGCTTATTTCAGGTTGAAAAGCAGCCTTCCCTGCAGGGGCTTTTCGCTCCTTGCAAAGAAGGCTGCTTGAATTCTTTTTATCAAACGGAAACTGCTTACAGCTTCAGCAAGGTAGTTACTTCTACGTTCTCATCAAAAGCTTTTCGGCCGTTCAGTCCTTCCAACTCGATGACGAAGTTGACATACGCTTGCTTTACCCCGCAGCGTTTCACCAGTCGGTGAGCGGCTGCCATGGTTCCTCCTGTAGCCAGCAGGTCATCGTGCAACAGCACTACGTCTTCCGGGCTGATGGCATCTTTATGAAGCTGGATGGTGTCGGTGCCATACTCCTTGGCGTAGGTCTCTTCTATCACTTCAGCGGGAAGCTTACCGGGCTTGCGGGCCATGATGAAGCCTGCTCCCAGACGAGCCGCTAAAGCGCCTCCCAGGATGAATCCTCTTGACTCGATTCCCACGACCTTCGTGATACCTTTGTCCTTGTACATCTCGTAAAGTTCGTCAATCATGCCCTGCAAACATTCAGGGTTTTTGAAGAGGGTAGTGACATCGTAGAACAAGATGCCGGGCTTGGGAAAATCAGGGATTTCCCGGAGGTTTTTCTTTAATGTTTCTTTGTTCATATCCAGTGTTTTATATGTAATCCTTAAATGAATTGTTTCACGTGAAACATGGCTTGTTTAGCGCCCCAGCAGCACGAGCAGCACATTGATGTCGCTGGGAGAGACGCCTGGAATACGGCTGGCCTGAGCCAGGGTTTCCGGGTCTATCTTCACGAGCTTCTGGCGTGCTTCTGTAGAGAGGGACTGCAGATTGGCATAGTCGAATTTGCCCTTGATGCGGATGGATTCCAACCGGTGAATCTTGTCGGCGATGGTCCGCTCGCGGTCGATGTATCCTTTGTACTTGATGCGGATTTCGGCGGCCTCTATCACCTCCTCTTTGCGGTCGTCAAACTTATCCAGCTCGGCTTGGAAGACGGGGATGTGTGGGGCGATATTTTCAATGGTAATTTGCGGACGGCTGATTAAATCTACCAGCTTGCATCCATGGGTGAGCTGGGCCGTACCCAGGCTTTCCAGCGCCTCGTTTATCTTGTCGGCTTTGACCGAGAAATTATTGACGAAGTTGACCAGGTGGTCGATGGCTGCCCGTTTCTTTTGGAAGATGGCGTAACGGTCTTCCTTCACCAATCCCAGCTGGTAGGCCCGTTCCGTCAGTCGCATGTCGGCATCGTCCTGACGGAGCAGGATACGGTATTCGGCTCTCGACGTAAACATACGATAAGGTTCGTCCACTCCCTTCGTCACCAGGTCGTCAATCAGTACGCCGATGTAAGCTTCGTCACGTCCCAGGATGAAGGGCTCTCCACCGTGGCAGTTCAAGTGTGCGTTGATGCCGGCAATGATTCCCTGGCCGCCCGCTTCTTCGTATCCGGTCGTTCCGTTCACCTGTCCGGCAAAGAACAGGTTCTTCACCACCTTTGATTCCAGTGTATGCTTGAGCTGGGTCGGGTCGAAATAATCGTATTCGATGGCATATCCCGGACGATATACCACCAGGTCTTTGAAGCACGGAATCTTCTTCAACGCTTCCAGCTGAATCTCCATCGGCAGGGAAGAAGAGAATCCGTTCAGGTAAAGTTCACGGGTAGTTTCTCCCTCCGGCTCCAGGAAAAGCTGGTGTTGGGGTTTGTCGGGGAACGTCACAATTTTGGTCTCGATGCTTGGGCAGTAACGCGGTCCGATGCTCTTGATTTGTCCGTTGAAAAGGGGAGAGTCGGCCAGTCCTTTCCGCAGGGTGGCATGTACTTCCTCATTCGTAAAGCAGGTCCAGCACTGCAGTTGTTGCAGGTGGCGCGGTTCGCTGATGAACGAAAAACGGTGGAAATCGTTTTCTCCATCCTGTGTATCCATCAAGTCAAAGTGGACACTCTTTCCGTCGATACGTACTGGTGTACCGGTTTTCATTCGTCCGGCCGTGATACCGTGCCGGGTGATGGATTCGGTGAGGTGGTAAGAAGCCGGTTCCGCACAGCGTCCGCCTGCCAGCATCTTATGTCCGATGTGCATCAGTCCGTTCAGAAACGTACCTGCAGTGAGCACGATACATTTGGCATGGAACGTCACGCCCCAGCAAGTCACCAGTCCTGTCACTTCTCCGTTTTCTACCAGCAGTTCCTCCACAGTGTCCTGCCAGATCTGCAGGTTCGGCAGATTTTCGAGTACCTCTCTCCAGGCCCAGATAAATTTGCCACGGTCGCATTGCGCACGCGGACTCCACATGGCCGGACCCTTGGAACGGTTCAGCATGCGGAACTGGATAGCCGTCTTGTCGGTCACCAGTCCCATGTATCCTCCCAGGGCATCAATCTCTCTGACAATTTGTCCCTTGGCGATACCTCCGACCGCTGGGTTACAACTCATCTGCCCGATTTTGTTCATGTCCATGGTAATCAGGCAGGTCTTCGAGCCCAGATTGGCTGCAGCGGCTGCAGCCTCACATCCGGCATGACCGGCACCAATTACGATTACATCATACTTAAAATCCATTCGTTTTTATGTTTTTATTTCTTCTGCAAAAATACGAATTACATGAAATCTTTCCGCATTTCCAGGGCCTTGTTTTCGGCAGCCTCCATGATTTCGCGTTCGCCGGGACCCTTGTCGTTGATGCCGCACAGGTGCAGGATGCCGTGGATGATGACGCGGAAAAGTTCTGTTTCATACGGGGCTTCAAACTGCACGGCGTTGGTCCGTACGGTATCCAGGCTGATGAACAAGTCGCCCGACAACCGTTTCCCTTCACAGTAGTCGAAGGTGATGATATCTGTATAATAATCGTGTTGCAGGTATTGTCGGTTCACCTCCAGAATCTTTTCGTCCGAGCAGAATATGTAGGCAATTTCGCCCACTCTTTTTCCGTAACTCTCCGCTACGGCTTTGATCCATGCGGTGGTTTCACGCTGCTTGATGGCGGGCATTTCCACGCCTTCGGTTTGATAACTGATCATAATGGTATGTTAATTGAAAAATAAATATCCGATAAAGATGGCGGCCAGTACGCCGGCAAAATCGGCAATCAGTCCGCAGGGGACGGCATGCCGGGTGCGGGTTACGCTCACACTCCCAAAGTAGACAGCCAGGATGTAGAACGTGGTATCGGTGGAACCTTGGAAAATGCAGGCCAGGCGTCCCACAAAAGAATCGGCTCCGTACGTGGTCATGGCATCTACCATCAGGCCGCGAGCTCCGCTTCCGCTCAACGGTTTCATCAAGGCGGTAGGCAAGGCTCCAACAAACTGGTCGTCCAGTCCACAGCCTCTCACCAGTGTGGCGATGCCTTGTATCAGAAAGTCCATGGCTCCTGAAGCTCGGAAGACCCCGATGGCTACCAGAATGGCCACAAGATACGGGATGATTCTCACGGCAGTGGAGAAACCTTCCTTGGCTCCTTCCACGAACGCATCATAGACATTGACTTTCTTTCGTACGCCTGCCACAATGAAACCGATGATAATCAGAAAAAGGAAGACATTGGCAAAAGTGGTAGAGTAGAGATCAATCTGTTGTCGGGTGAGTAGGTGGAAAAAATAGATGATACCCGCGATGAAAAGGCTGGCTCCTCCCAAAAACAGGAGGATGGTACGGTTCAGCAGATTGATACGCTGGTATACGCTGACCGCAAGGATACCGGCCAGGGTCGAGAAGAACGTGGCCAGTAGGATAGGCACAAATACGTCGGTCGGTTGGGCCGCTCCCAGCTGTGCCCGATATACCATGATGCTGATAGGAATTAAGGTCAGTCCCGAAGTGTTCAGCACCAGAAACATGATCATCGGGTTGCTCGCCGTGTCTTTCTTCGGGTTCAGTTCCTGCAACCCCTCCATCGCTTTCAGTCCAAGAGGAGTGGCTGCGTTGTCCAGTCCCAGCATGTTGGCCGCCAGGTTCATGAAAATACTGCCCGTCACCGGATGTCCTTTCGGAATATCTGGAAACAGTTTCGAGAATAGCGGACTGAGCAGCCGGGCAAAAAGCTGGATCACGCCTCCCTTTTCTCCAATCTTCATGATGCCGAGCCAAAGCGAAAGTACGCCGGTCAGTCCCAAAGATATTTCAAAAGCTGTCTTCGATGAGTCGAAGGTCGAGTTGATAATTGCTGGAAAAACAGTCGTGTCGCCAAAGCACACCAGTTTCACGAGGGCCACCCCGAAAGCCAGCAGAAAGAATGCAATCCAGATGTAGTTTAATGCCATTTTCTGTCTAAGTATAATTCATGATTAATCTGTGTTACAAAAGTATATATTTTCTTTGTCACTACCTTCACCTTCTTTGAAAACATATAACTTTGTGTGTATGAAAAGTTTTCCGTTACGTTACATACGTTGGGGCATAGAAGCTCTTTTGTTAGGGCTTGTTTTTCTTTGCCGTTATTGGCCGGCGGCGGGTGAGGTATATGCCCGCTACGTCTATCCCGTGCTGTCTGCCGTGTTGTCCGCTTTGGTAGCATGGATTCCGTTCTCGGTGGAGGAATGGCTGGTCATCGCTTTCGCCCTCCTTTTCATCGGCTTGCCGTTCTGGGCCCGTCGCCGCAGAAAAGGTTGGAGATGGGTGTTGCGAGCCGAAGTGGAGTGCGCGGTAATCTGTTACCTCTGGTTTTATTGGGGATGGGGAATCAACTATTTCCGAAAAGATTTCTTTATCCGTTCCTCTACCGAACCGGTAACTTATGTCGCAGCCGACTTTCACCGTTTTCTGGCTGCTTATACTGATTCCTTGAATGCCTCGTACACGATGAGTGCGTTTCCTGCTTCCACAGAAATCGAGGAGGAGGTGAAGCAGTTGTATGCACGGGTTCCTTCCCGATTTGGACTTTCCAGTCCTCGCAGCTACCAGCATCCTAAGTCGGTTGCTTTCAATGCCCTTTATTCCGGTGTCGGAGTTTTGGGATACATGGGGCCTTTCTTCTCTGAGTCGCAGTTGAACCGAGAGTTGCTTCCTTTGCAATGGCCTTTCACCTATGCTCATGAATACGCCCATTTGCTCGGGGTGAGCAGCGAAGCCGAAGCCAATTTTTGGGCCTATCAGATTTGCATCCGTTCCCAGTCGCCGTCGGTCCGTTATGCCGGTTATTTTGGTTTGCTGCCCTATGTCCTCTCGAATGCTGTCGGTTTGCTGGATGAAGAAGCTTATCAGCAGTTGTGCCGTTCCATCCGTCCGGAGGTGTGGAAGGCCCTTCGGGAAAAGGAAGCTTATTGGGATTCGAAGTACAGCCCGTGGGTAGGACGGCTGCAGGCGCAGATTTATGAATGGTACCTGAAAGGCAATCAGATTTCTTCCGGCCAGAAAAATTATGGAGAAGTAATCTCCATGGTCTTGTCTTTGCCGTCAGGCTGGTGGCGATGAGCCTGCGAGAATGTAAAAAACGTGGTCAACTGCCCGGAAAGAGATGAATTTTGAAGTCTCGCGAGGGAAAAGTATTTTATTTTCTTGTAAAACAATAAATTGCGAAAAATCGGGTTCTCCCAATCTGGAAGACAAGTGAAAAGAAAACTTAAAATATGACTTTTCTGCTGCTTGTGGGAAGCGGTGCCAGTTTTCCTCTGCTGTTGCTTAAAGTGTGAAAATCAGTGAATGGACCAGATTTTCAGAGAAAAAGCATTATCTTTACAGCCTTAATTTTTCTAAACTCACAGCGAACGAAAGAAAATTATATCACAATGACTGTCACTATTAAGAAAGTTACGACGAAGAAAGAACTGACAAAGTTTATTCGTTTCAATTACGAGCTTTATAAAAATAATCCTTATTCTGTTCCCGATTTGTATGATGATATGCTGAATACTTTTAATCCGGAAAAGAATGCTGCATTTGAGTTCTGTGAAGCGGATTATTTTTTGGCCTATCGGGGAGATGAGATTGTAGGGCGTGTAGCTGCTATTATCAATCACCGGGCCAATGATACTTGGCACAAGAAAGAAGTCCGTTTTGGCTGGCTTGATTTCATTGATGAAGAAGAAGTTTCGGCTGCCTTGTTGGATGCCGTAGCCAAGTGGGGAAAAGAAAAAGGTATGGAGGCCATTGTTGGTCCGCTGGGATTTACCGATATGGATGCGGAAGGCATGTTGGTAGAAGGTTTTGATCAATTAGGAACGATGGCTACTATTTATAATTACTCTTATTATCCAGAACACATGGAGCAGTTGGGCTTTCAGAAAGAAGCCGATTGGGTAGAATACAAGCTCACTGTTCCACATCAGCTTCCTGATAAGTTTGTACGTATTTCTGAGATTATACTTCAGAAATATAAATTGAAAATCAAAAAACTCAAACGAAGCGAAATCAAGAAACAACATTACGGACAGAAAATCTTCGATCTGATTAATGAAGCATACGCTCCGCTTTATGGATATTCCCAGATGACACAGGGGCAAATCAATCAATATGTAAAGATGTATCTTCCCCTGATAGATTTGCGTATGGTGTCTTTGGTGGAAGATGAAGAAGGTAACTTGGTAGCTGTGGGTATTGCCATGCCTTCGTTGTCGGTAGCTTTGCAGAAAGCCAAAGGCAAGATGTTGCCTTTTGGTTGGTATTATTTGCTGAAAGCATTGTTCATCAAACGTCCACGTGTGCTTGATTTGTTGTTGGTCGGAGTAAAGCCTGAATATCAAAGCAAGGGGGTTAATGCCTTGTTGTTCTATGATTTGGTACCTATCTTCCAGCAAATGGGATTTGAATACGGTGAGAGCAATCCGGAATTGGAACTTAATAAGAAGGTGCAGGCACAATGGAGTGCTTTCGAGTCGGTTCAGCACAAGCGCCGCCGGGCTTATAAAAAAATGATTTAATTGTCAAAAAGGGGTTATATAATATATGGAAGAAATTAACGAACACACTGTTTCTTCCGCCAGCTATACGGAAGAGAACATTCGCCACTTGAGCGATATGGAGCATGTGCGTACGCGTCCAGGTATGTATATTGGGCGATTGGGCGATGGGTCACAGGCTGAGGATGGTATTTACGTATTACTGAAGGAAGTGGTAGACAACAGTATCGACGAGTTCAAGATGGGAGCTGGGAAACGTATCGAGATTCAGTTGGAAGATAACTTGCGTGTGTCCGTGCGTGACTATGGTCGAGGTATCCCTTTGGGTAGTTTGGTCGATGCCGTCTCTATGTTGAATACGGGAGGAAAATACGATACTAAAGCTTTCAAAAAAAGTGTGGGGTTAAACGGAGTTGGTGCAAAAGCGGTTAATGCATTGAGTTCTTATTTTGTGGCCTGGAGTGTCCGTGACGGACAGATGCGTAAGGCTGTGTTTGAACGTGGAGAGCTGATTAGTGACGAAACGTGTACTACCGACGAGGAAAACGGTACTTATATCTTTTTTGAACCCGATGATACCCTGTTCCTAAACTATCGCTTCCGTCCGGAGTTCATCGAGACCATGCTCCGTAACTATACCTATTTAAATACGGGTCTTTCCATTTATTATAACGGTCACCGCATTGTAAGCCGTAATGGACTGGAAGACTTGCTGAACGACAATATGACGGCACCAGGTTTGTATCCTATCGTACATCTCATGGGTGAGGATATCGAGATTGCTTTCACCCACAGTGCACAGTACGGCGAAGAATACTATTCGTTTGTCAATGGACAGCATACCACCCAAGGAGGAACTCATCAGAGTGCCTTCAAGGAACACATAGCCCGCACTATCAAGGAATTTTACGGAAAAAACCTCGAATACCAGGATATTCGCAATGGATTGGTGGCCGCTATTGCCATCAATGTGATTGAACCAACTTTTGAGAGTCAGACCAAGATCAAGTTGGGCTCGCTGACTATGGCTCCCGAGAAAGATTCTGAGGGTAATCCTTATCCACTTTCCGGAGTCAGTGTCAATAAGTTTGTGGGCGATTTCGTGAAAGAGCAGGTAGATAACTATCTTCACAAGCATTCCGACGTAGCAGAAATTCTGTTGCAGAAAATTCAGGAGTCTGAGAAAGAACGTAAGGCCATTGCAGGTGTGACGAAAATTGCTCGCGAACGCGCCAAGAAAGCCAATTTGCACAACCGCAAACTGCGCGATTGCCGCATTCATCTCAACGACCAGAAGGGTGGTAAGAAAGACGAAGAAGACGATCCACGCCTGGAAAGTTCTATCTTTATCACCGAGGGAGATTCGGCCAGCGGTTCCATCACAAAGAGCCGTGATGTCAACACACAGGCCGTGTTCAGCTTGCGTGGTAAACCGTTGAATTCATTTGGGCTGACTAAGAAGGTGGTGTATGAAAATGAAGAGTTCAATCTTTTGCAGGCGGCTTTGAATATTGAGGACGGACTCGATGGGCTTCGTTATAATAAAGTAATTGTAGCTACTGATGCCGATGTAGACGGTATGCATATTCGTTTGTTAATGATTACTTTCTTCTTGCAGTTCTTTCCTGACCTTATCAAAAAAGGCCATGTATATATTCTGCAAACCCCCTTATTCCGCGTACGTAACCGTAAGAAAGGCGTGTATGAGACTATCTACTGCTATTCGGACGAAGAGCGGTTGGCGGCTATCAAGAAACTGAGTCCCAATCCGGAAATCACTCGATTCAAAGGGCTGGGAGAAATCTCCCCTGACGAGTTCCGTCATTTCATCGGAAAAGATATGCGTTTGGAGCAAGTGAGTCTCCGCAAAACTGATGCCGTGAAAGAACTACTGGAATTTTATATGGGAAAGAACACCATGGAACGCCAGAATTTTATCATCGACAACTTGGTGGTGGAAGAAGACTTGATAAATGAAGAATGAACAATTAATACTTGTCAATTATCAGTGATGAAAAGAGCTATATTTCCAGGCACATTCGACCCGTTTACTATCGGCCACTATTCCGTGGTGAAGCGTGCCTTGACTTTTATGGATGAAATCATTATCGGTATTGGAGTGAACGATAAGAAGAAAACCTGGTTCCCCACCGAACGGCGTGTGGAGATGATTCGGAAACTTTATGCCGACGAACCTCGTATTACCGTCGAGGCATACGACAATCTGACGGTGGATTTTGCCCGCGAACGGGGAGCCGGATTTATTATCCGTGGCATCCGTACCGTACATGATTTTGAATATGAAGAAACCATTGCCGATATCAACCGTAAGTTGGCCGGTGTGGAAACCATTCTGCTCTTTACAGAGCCGGAACTGACAGCAATCAGTTCTACCATTGTGCGCGAATTGTTGCAGTATGGCAAGGATGTGTCTGCGTTTCTGCCCGAAGGAATGGAAATAGATAACAAATAAACCTTTCAGCACATGAAAATCAGAAAATATATATTAACGTGTTTTTGTGGATTAGCTGTATGGACAGCTTTGTCTGCACAGAACAAACTGCTTGACTCTCCCTCGCGTAAGTTGCAGCTGGCAGAATTTGCCATCTCTAACTTGTATGTCGATAAAGTGGATGAAGATAAATTGGTGGAAACCGCCATTGTCAGCATGCTTGAAAAGCTCGATCCGCATTCCACTTATTCCGATCCGGAGGAAGTGAAGAGGCTCAATGAACCTTTACAAGGAAATTTCGATGGCATCGGTATTCAGTTCAATATGGCTACCGATACACTATTCGTTATTCAGCCCGTGTCGGGAGGACCTTCCGAGAAAGTTGGTATTCTGGCAGGAGATCGTATTATCGAAGTTAACGATACGGTAATTGCCGGTGTAAAGATGAATACGGAGGAAGTGATGCGTCGTTTGCGTGGTCCTAAAGGCTCTACAGTGACGGTGAAAGTACTTCGTGCCGGTGTCAAGGAATTGTTGCCATTTACCATTAAGCGTGACAAGATTCCCGTATACAGTTTGGATGCCTCCTATATGGTGGAAGGTCAGATTGGCTATATCCGCGTGAATCGTTTTGCTGCTACTACTGGTAAGGAGTTTACCGATGCACTTCATAAACTTCAGAAACAGGGCATGAAAGACCTGATACTTGATTTGCAAGGGAATGGCGGTGGTTACTTGAATGCAGCCATTAGTCTGTGTGACCAAATACTGGGTGAAAAAGAATTGATAGTGTATACCGAGGGCCGTCGTAATCCGCGTTCGGAGTTTACTGCAAAAGGCGACGGTGATTTCCAGCAGGGCCGTTTGGTGGTACTTGTCGATGAATTTTCGGCTTCGGCCAGTGAGATTGTGACCGGAGCTATTCAGGATTGGGATAGAGGAATTGTAGTTGGTCGTCGTACCTTTGGAAAAGGGTTGGTGCAACGTCCCATTGATTTACCCGACGGGTCAATGATTCGTCTGACAGTGGCCCGTTACTACACCCCTTCAGGACGTTGTATCCAGAAGCCTTATGAGAGTATCGAGAAATATAACAAGGATTTGATTGACCGTTATAATCGGGGAGAGATGATGAGTGCCGACAGCATTCATTTTCCTGATTCACTCAAGGCAAAGACCTTGAAATTGGGACGTACGGTGTATGGGGGAGGAGGCATCATGCCTGATTATTTTGTGCCTATTGATACCACAATGTATACCGATTATTATTTGTCGCTTCGTGATAAAGGAGCCATGGTACAATTGAATATCAAACTTATTGACCGTTACCGGAAGGAATGGCTCAGGCGGTATAAGAATTTTGAGCGTTTTAACCGTGAGTTTGAGGTGACAAAAGAAATGCTTGATGAACTAGTGGCTCAAGGAACTTCCATGGGCATTACTTATAACGAAACGCAGTTTCACACAGCCTTACCTTTAGTCAAGACCCAGCTGAAAGCTTTGTTGGCCCGTGACATTTGGGATATGAATGAATATTTCCAGGTGATTAATCAGTTGAATGAGAGCATGAAAAAAGCCGTAGAGTTGTTGCGTCAGCCAGGAATGAATTTTCCCAAGAGGTAGAACCTGATGAATACTTTTATGTTTTGGATAAAATGAAAGCATGTGCTCTATAAAGCGCAAAGGCATTTGAATCAAAGCATTTTTATGTTTTTGATTCAAATGCCTTTGCGCTTTTTCTTGCTCTTCAAATCGCTTTTTTTGATTACAGAATTTTTTCCATAATCTGTTGTATTATCTGAATAAATCTTCTAATTTTGCATCATCAATTGGACTGTGGAATACGAATTTATAGTTCTAACAATTAAATAATTTAAATTCAATCATTTATGTGGTTAAGTAATTCATCTATTGGAAGGAAAGTGGTGATGAGCGTCACAGGTATCGCCCTTGTCCTGTTTCTGACATTTCACATGGCGATGAACTGTGTTGCTTTGTTCTCAGGCGAGGCATACAACATGGTTTGTGAGTTCCTCGGCGCTAACTGGTATGCACTGGTAGCTACTGTCGGACTGGCTGCCTTGTTTGTAATTCACATCATCTACGCTTTCTGGCTGACGATGTTGAACCGTGCTGCACGTGGTCACGAACGTTATGCGGTGACAGCAAAACCGAAAAACGTGGAATGGGCATCTCAGAACATGCTGGTACTGGGTATCATCGTTATCTTGGGTTTGGCTCTTCACTTTGTGAACTTTTGGAGCAAAATGCAGTTCGCTGAAATCGTGGGCAACCCGATGATGGGAGGTCTTCATGCAGCCGACGGTTATGGCTACATCCTGCAGACATTCTCTAATCCGGTGTTCTTTGTACTGTACATCATCTGGCTGATTGCTTTGTGGTTCCATTTGACTCACGGATTCTGGAGTGCTATGCAGACCCTGGGTTGGAACAACACCATCTGGATTAACCGCTGGAAATGCATCTCAAATATCTATTCTACTATCATCGTTCTTGGTTTTATGGTAGTAGCAGTTGTGTTCTTCTTGAAGAGCCTGATGGGTTGCGGTGCTTGCTAATTTAAGTGTAACTGATTAAATTGAAAAAACATTATGACTAAGATACTTGATTCTAAGATTCCTGAAGGCCCGATAGCTGAGAAATGGACCAATTATAAAGCTCACCAGAAACTGGTGAACCCGGCTAACAAACGTCGCCTGGACATCATCGTGGTAGGTACTGGTTTGGCAGGTGCTTCTGCTGCTGCTTCTCTGGGTGAAATGGGATTTCGCGTATTTAACTTCTGTATTCAGGACTCTCCGCGTCGTGCACACTCTATTGCTGCACAGGGTGGTATCAACGCAGCCAAGAACTATCAGAACGACGGTGACTCTGTATATCGTCTGTTCTATGATACAGTGAAAGGTGGTGACTACCGTGCACGTGAAGCTAACGTATATCGTTTGGCTGAAGTGTCAAACAACATCATCGACCAGTGCGTGGCACAGGGTGTTCCTTTCGCTCGTGAATACGGTGGTACACTGGCTAACCGTTCATTCGGTGGTGCACAGGTATCTCGTACTTTCTATGCCAAAGGTCAGACGGGTCAGCAGCTGTTGCTGGGTGCATACTCTGCATTGAGCCGTCAGGTAGGTGCAGGTACTGTAAAACTGTACACTCGTTATGAAATGGAAGACATCGTCATCGTAGACGGTCGTGCACGTGGTATCATTGCCAAGAACCTGGTAACGGGTAAGCTGGAACGTTTCGCAGCCCATGCAGTGGTAATCGCTACTGGTGGTTACGGTAACACTTACTTCCTGTCTACCAACGCCATGGCTTGTAACTGTACAGCTGCCATGTCTTGCTACCGTAAAGGTGCCTTGTTTGCCAATCCGGCTTACGTACAGATCCACCCGACTTGTATCCCGGTACACGGTGACAAGCAGTCTAAGTTGACTTTGATGTCTGAATCTTTGCGTAACGACGGTCGTATCTGGGTTCCGAAGAAACTGGAAGATGCCAAAGCATTGCAGGCAGGTACCATGAAGCCGACAGACATCCCTGAAGAAGACCGTGACTACTATTTGGAACGTCGTTATCCGGCATTCGGTAACCTGGTTCCGCGTGACGTAGCTTCACGTGCTGCCAAGGAACGTTGCGACCATGGTTTTGGTGTGAACAACACCGGTCTGGCTGTTTATCTGGACTTCTCTGAATGTATCGAACGTCTGGGCTTGGATGTAGTTCGTCAACGTTACGGTAACCTCTTCGATATGTATGAAGAAATCACTGACGTCAATCCGGGTGAAGTAGGAAAAGAAATTAACGGTGTGAAATACTATAACCCGATGATGATTTATCCGGCTATCCACTATACAATGGGTGGTATTTGGGTAGACTATGAACTGCAGACTACTATCAAGGGTCTGTTTGCCATCGGTGAATGTAACTTCTCTGATCACGGTGCCAACCGTCTGGGTGCATCTGCATTGATGCAGGGTCTGGCCGACGGTTATTTCGTATTGCCTTACACTATCCAGAACTATCTGGCCGACCAGATTACCGTTCCTCGTTTCTCTACCGACCTGCCTGAATTTGCAGAAGCAGAAAAGGCTGTTCAGGACAAGATTGACCACCTGATGAACATCAAGGGTAAGAAGTCTGTCGATTCTATCCACAAGGAATTGGGTCGTGTGATGTGGGAATACGTCGGAATGGGACGTACGGCAGAAGGCTTGAAGACTGGTCTGGCCAAGCTGAAAGAAATCCGTAAGGAATTCGAAACCGAACTGTTCATCCCGGGTTCTAAGGAAGGTATGAACATTGAGCTGGATAAAGCTATCCGTCTGAACGACTTCATCACAATGGGTGAGCTGATTGCTTACGATGCATTGAACCGTAACGAATCTTGCGGTGGTCACTTCCGTGAAGAATACCAGACTGAAGAAGGTGAAGCAAAACGTGATGATGCCAACTTCTTCTACGTAGCTTGCTGGGAATACCAGGGAAGCGACGACAAGGCTCCGGTATTGTACAAAGAACCGCTGGTTTACGAAGCTATCAAAGTACAGACTCGTAACTATAAGAGCTAATCAGTGAAGTTAAACAATTAAAGAATCTAAGTAAAATGGATAAAAATATATCATTTACGCTGAAAATTTGGCGTCAGAACGGACCTAAGGATAAAGGTCATTTCGATACATTCCAGATGAAGGATATCCCGGGTGATACTTCTTTCCTGGAAATGCTGGATATCTTGAACGAACAGCTCATCGAAGCAGGAAAAGAACCGATTGTATTCGACCACGACTGTCGTGAAGGTATCTGCGGTATGTGCTCATTGTATATCAACGGACATCCTCACGGACCTGCTACAGGCGCTACTACCTGCCAGATTTACATGCGTCGTTTCAATGACGGCGATGTGATTACGGTGGAACCGTGGCGTTCTGCCGGTTTCCCGGTCATCAAGGACTTGATGGTTGACCGTTCGGCATACGACAAAATCATGCAGGCTGGTGGTTTCATCAGCGTGCGTACGGGTGCTCCTCAGGATGCCAACGCTATCCTGATTCCGAAGACCGTTGCCGATGAAGCCATGGACGCTGCCACTTGTATCGGTTGTGGTGCTTGTGTAGCTGCTTGTAAGAACGGTTCAGCCATGCTGTTCGTTTCTGCCAAGGTGAGCCAGTTGAACCTGCTGCCTCAGGGCAAGCCGGAAGCATTGCGCCGTGCAAAGGCCATGATTGCCAAGATGGACGAGCTGGGCTTCGGTAACTGTACGAACACTCGTGCCTGCGAAGCTGAATGTCCGAAATGCGTATCTATCAGCAACATCGCCCGTTTGAACCGCGATTTTATCAAGGCCAAACTGAAAGACTAATTGTCAACTATTTCTGAATAAACAAAGATTCGCCCCGGAGCAGATATTGTTTCGGGGCGAATTGTTTTTTCTATTGCTAAATAGTTTTAAAAAGCTGAAAATCAAGCTGTGAATACTTGCATAGAATAAGTGTTATTCTTACATTTGTCACGTGATTTTTTTCATAGTATTAGATTTAAGGTTAACAAGGTTGGGAGAAAGCGTTCTCCCATTTTTTTTGCCCGTTTATGTCATCTTATAGACTCCTCCTGCCAAAGCGCGGACCACGCCTTTCATTTCCAGATTGAACAGCAGGCTGGTCATGCGGTTGATAGCGATGTTGGTCTCCACCACGAGTGTGTTGACCTGAATGCCATCGGGGTGTTTCTTTAAATGAGTGACCACCTGTTCTTCTTCGGGTGTCAGTTCCGGGAAAAGCTGTCGCTGGACGACTTGGGGAACAACGGGGGTATGGTCCCAGTTCATGGCTTTTACCACGTCTTCTGCGCTCTGTATCAAGGCGGCGCGGTTTTTTTGTATCAGTACGTTGCAGCCCGTGGAGTAGGTATCGCCCACACGGCCCGGAAAGGCGAAACAGTCGCGCTGGTAGCTTTCGGCAATTTCCGCTGTAATCAAAGAACCTCCCTTGGGACCAGATTCCACCACGAGGGTGGCGTCGCTGAGCCCGGCTACGATGCGGTTGCGCTTCACGAAGTTTTGTCGGTCGGGATTGGTGCCGCTCATGAATTCGGTAAGCAGTCCGCCCTGCGTCAGCATTTCGGTAGCCGTGCGGCGGTGTACGGCAGGATAGATGCGGTCTAGCCCGTGAGCCAGTACGCCGACGGTGTCGAAGCCGCGGGAGAGGGCTTCCCGGTGGGCGTGAATATCAATGCCGTAGGCCAGTCCGCTCACAATCAGCGTGTCGGGCAGCAGAGTGCTGAGCTCCTGCATGAACCGCTGGCAGAGCGATTTGCCGTAGTCGGTGGCGTTTCGGGTACCCACGATGCTCAGAATGTGCCGGCTGTTCAAGTTGGCCGAGCCTTTGTAGAACAGCACGAGCGGGGCGTCGGGACATTCGCGGAGGCGGGAAGGATAGGTTTCGTCGTCTTCGGTCAGGCATTGAATCTGATGTTTCTGTGCAAACGACAGTTCAGCTTCGCACACGCGGAACACTTCGGTATGCTGGAAGGCGGTAGCTATCTTGGGTGACAGGCCGGGGATGAGGGCCGGCAGTTCGCGGGCATGTTCAAAAAGTTTTGTGGCACTTCCGGCAGCCTGAATCAGGTGGCGGGCACTTACCAGACCGATGCCGGGCAGAAGGGGCAGGGCCAAACGGCAGAGGAGTTCTTTTTCGTTCATTTCAGGTAAGGCGCAAAGATTTCATTGAACAGGGGGCTGTCGCCCAGTCGTCCGTTAATGACACACACGGTTTCTACGGTCGATTTGATGACGGGTTTCAGGTCGGGCAGACGGTAGATGTCCTGTACAAAGACGTATTTGATACCTTCTTTGCGGAGAGCCAGCCGGGAAATGAACTCGTCACCGCTGGTCAGCGGGGTCTTGAAGGCCATGTTCAGGCGGGCTACCACGGGGTCGATGCCTTGCTGGTGGAGCTGGGCGAAACTGACGCCGACGGAGGTCAGAAACTCATGGCGGGTATGCTCGATGTAGTGCTGGTAATTTGCGTTGTTGACGATTCCTTGCAGGTCACATTCATAGTCGCGGACCTTCATTTTCAGTTCAAAGATGTAATTCTCCATGCGGGTGAGATTTATGTATTTCTACAAAGATAAGGAATTATTCCTATATTTGCGGAATATGAAAGAGAATGTACCGGTAATTTATGCGGCCCCTTTGCAGGGCTTTACGGAAGCGGCGTGGCGCAATGCCCATGCGCAGTGCTTTGGAGGGGTGGAGGCTTATTATACACCTTTTGTGCGGCTGGAGAAGGGAGTCATCCGCAACAAGGACAGGCGTGACGTGTCGCCCGAAGAGAATACGGTGCCCCGGCTGATTCCTCAAGTAATTGTCTCGGAGCCGGAGGAGTTGAGACAGCTGACGGATTTTCTGGCAGGACTGGGCTATCGGGAGCTGGATGTGAACATGGGCTGCCCGTTTCCGCTGATTGTCCGCCGTGGAAAAGGAGCGGGTATCTTGTCTTCCCCGGAGAAAGTGGCGACTTTGTTGGAGACGATGAAAACCTTTCCGGAGATACGTTTTTCGGTCAAGATGAGATTAGGAGGACAGGAACCCAACGAATGGAGAGCGCTAGTGCCGTTGCTCAACGGTTCGTGTGTGACGCAGGTCACACTGCATCCACGTATCGGAAAACAGCAGTACAAGGGAACGGTCGACCGGGAGGCGTTCCGGGCGTTCTATGAGGCTTGTGAGTTGCCGTTGGTCTATAATGGCGATTTGCAGACGGTGGCCGACATCCGGGAGGTGTTGGAAGCATTTCCCCGGCTGAAAGGGGTGATGCTGGGAAGAGGCCTGCTGGCCAATCCGTCGTTGGCCCTTGCTTTCCGGGAGGGGGAGCTGTCGGAGGGCGAGTTAAAAGCTCGCGTAGCACGAATGCATCGGCTGATGTACCTGTACTACCATCGGGTGATAGAGGGCGGAGAAGCGCAGCTGCTGGCCAAGCTGAAGACCTGCTGGGAGTACCTGTTGCCGGATCTGGACAAGAAACGGCGGAAGGCCATCTTGAAGCGCAATCGCTTGGACGGGTATCTGCGGGCAGTGGAAGAGGCGTTGCGGTGAAAGGTATGAAGAACTGAAAAGACTTAACTTTTTTTACAGAAGTAGGATGGTGATTTTGGTATTTCCATCTGTCTCTATTTGAAATGGAAATCGATTTGCACATGGGAAGAGACAGATTAAATATAGATGAGTTGTTCAAGTTTTATTATAGACCTTTGTGTTTGTATGCCACACATTATGTACAGGACGTAGAGACGGCCAAAGATATCGTGCAGGATTGCTTTTCGTCTTTGTGGGAAAAGATGAATGATGAAAAGTCCTGTGAGGTAAGTAATATGAAGGCTTATTTGTATGTGATGGTGAAGAACCGTAGCTTGGATTATTTGAGTCAGGAAAATCTGTTCAAATCGGGAGTCTCGTTTACGGATTTAGAGGAAACCCTGTTGGATGAGGAGGTGGAGGAACGGAGTGTGATGGAGGCGCGAATGTGGACCGCCATAGATGCCTTGCCTGAGCGTTGCCGTGAGGTCTTTCTTTTGCATAAACGGGATGGCCTGAAGTATCAGGAGATTGCTGAAAGGTTTCATATTTCGGTTCATACAGTCGACAGTCATATTCAGAAGGCATTTCGTTTGATACGTGAGGGGGCATATAAAGTCTATCTATTTCTCTTTAACTAAAATTCAGGGTTCTCACGTAGTGATTTTTTGGGTTTCTATTGTCACAGGATTGAACGTATAATATCACCAGAAACATGAATGAATTAGAAGAAAAATGCCTTCGTTTTGTGTTGAGGCATTATCAAAAGAATAAATTGGACACACGGCAGGCTTTGAAAGTTTTCAAGGAAAAGCATGGAGTGGTTGGAAGGGCAGGCGGAAAGAACCGGTATTTCCTGACCTTATCCGGGTTGGCTGCGGCTATATTGTTGGCGTTTATTGTCTGGGTGGGCATATCTCCTGAGAAACAGTGGACAGAATTGGCAGCATACGAACATGCAGTAAAGTACCAGTTGCCGGACAGTTCGGTCGTTACGGTATATCCTTATTCCTCTATTTGTTTCCGTACAAAGGATTACGCAAAGGTATGTCGTGAAGTGAAATTGACGGGGAAAGCTGATTTTAGGATAAAAAGAGATTGTACCCGTCCGTTTAAGGTAATAGGAAAGTTGGCTGAAGTTCAAGTGTTGGGTACTTGTTTCGTAATGGATGAAAGCCGTGCGGATACCGCATGGGTTCAGGTGGAATCGGGAAAAGTACGGTTTTCTGTACTGGGTCAATCTGAAGGTCTGGAACTTCTGGCTGGAATGGAGGCACAAGTGGTAAAAGGTCAGCACGTTCCGCAAATCGTCCGTCGTCCGGATTCTGTAAAGAAAGGAAGTTTTGTGTTTGAGAATACTCCTCTTCCGAAAGTACTTGCAGTGCTTTCCCGTTATTATGGAGTAAAACTGGTAGCCGATCGGACAGACAAACGGTTGACAGCCAGTTTCGACGCACACAGTTTGGACGAAATCATCGAGATAATAGAAAAAGTATTAAAAGTGCATATTAAAAGACAAGTATGATGAGTACCTTGTGGACTGTGGCGGCTGTCTGTTTGTGTGTAGGGGGGCATCCTCGTTCAGAAACTTCTGAATTGAAGAAAGCAATCGTACAAATGCAAGACTTGTATCGCGTGAATTTCGTCTATGATTCTTCTTTGGAAGTGATGCGGTTATCTGGCATTTTTTCTTCTGGTAAGTCATTGAAGGAGAATCTGCAAACTGTCTTTTCCGGAACCGGAATCAAATGGGAGATAAAAGGCAGCTATGTCTTGTTGTTTAAATCGAGTCAGTACACTTTTTCAGGCCACGTGTGTCAGGATAATGGGGAATCACTTCTCAATGTCACGGTGTATGACCAGAATATGCATATTGGTACCTTGACGGATGAACATGGCTTTTTTAGTTTGACACTGCCGGAAGGAAAGCATACTTTGCGTTTCTCTTATGTAGGTTATGAAGAGGTGGTGAAAGAACTGGACCTGCGTTCAGATTATTCTGGCACGATTTATTTGAAGGAAAGTTCCACTGCATTGGAAGGGGTAGTGGTAACGGCCGATTTGAATACTTCTCTTTTTACGACTCAGACTGGAAAGGTTTCGTTGACTCCAGCACAGTTGAATACGGAATTTTCATTGTTCAGTTCACCGGATTTAGTCAAGGCGATTCAGCAGCTTCCCGGGGTATCTGCTGGCACGGAACTGCTCTCCGGCCTTTATGTACATGGGGGAAAGAATGATGAAAACTTATTCTTATTGGACGGCATGCCTCTCTATCAGGTGAATCATTTTGGAGGATTGTTTTCTGCATTTAATACGGATATAGTGAAGAATGTGGATTTTTACAAGAGTGGTTTCCCGGCACGTTACGGAGGGAGGCTTTCGTCTGTGACAGATGTCCGTATGAAGGAGGGGGACTTAAAGGAGTTTCATGGTATGGTCTCGTTGGGGCTGCTGGACGGAAGGCTACGTTTCGAAGGGCCTGTCATAAAGGAAAAAACTTCTTTTGTGTTCGGTATGCGCCGGAGTTGGTTGGACGTGCTTTCTGCTCCTGCTTTGCGGATTGCCAATCGTTTCTTTCCCGAAGAAGATATCAATGCCCGTTATGCTTTTCATGATATAAATGCGAAAATTACACATCGGTTTTCCAATGAGAGCAGGCTTTCTTTTAGTGTGTATTCTGGAAGAGATTTGTTTAAAATGAAGGATAAACAGCTTTTCCCGTCAGGAAATCTGCTCCATCAAGAGAAAGAACAGACCACGGATGAATATCATATCAGATGGGGAAATCTTTCTGCCGCGTTGTCATGGAATAATCAGTTCAATCATAAACTGACCGGTAATTTTTCTTTGGTATATGCCCGTAATCTGTCTAAATATGACTTCAGGTCAGATGATAGTTTTTATAAAGGGGAAGATGATAAAGAATATTCTGTGGACCGGATGCAGAGGGACAGTTATTCTACTATTGATGACGTAGGTTTTCGCATGGATTTTCATTACCTTCCTACGGCGAGTCATCATGTTCGCTTCGGAAGCGATTACTTGTATCATATCTATTGTCCGCAGCATACGCTATCACAGGATATAAGAGGTACGGAGGAAATGACGGATACGTTATTGTCATCCGTAGAGAGCCATTACAAGGGGAATGAATTCTCTTTTTATGCGGAAGACGATATGAGACTGACCCGGGAGCTGCGGATAAATCTGGGGGTACGTTATACCATGTATCAGGTTTCGGGAGCAGTATATCATTCGCTGGAGCCGAGAATATCGGCAAGCTATCGTCTGTTCAGTCGTACCACTTTGAAAGTTTCCTATACCGAGATGAGTCAGTTTGCTCACCAGTTATCCAATTCTTATTTAAACTTGCCGACCGATTGTTGGGTCCCTTCTACCTCCCGTATACGTCCTATGCGTTCGCGACAGGTGGCAGGTGGTGTGTACATGGAACTTCCGTGGAGGTTGCGCCTGGAGGTAGAAGGTTATTTCCGTACTACCAGCCGAATGTTGGAGTACGAGGCGGGAGGCAGTCTTACATTGCCTGCCGGAAACTGGGAGCAGGTGGTACGGGTGGGAGACGGCAAATCGTATGGGTTGGAAACATCGCTGGTGTATCATGATGAGCGGAACCTCTTTCAGGCTGGTTATACTTTGTCATGGAGCAAGCAAAAGTTTGATGACTTTTATTCCGGTTGGTATCCCAGCAAGTTTGACAATCGTCATAAACTGAATCTGGTCTATCGTCGTAAATTCAGCTGTCGAATGGATGTATATGCAGCGTGGACTTATCGTAGTGGTGACCATGCGACGGTTCCTACACAGTATGTGGAAAATCCTTGCCTGCCCGGTACCTCGCAACTGTCGGACTTAGAGCCGATGTATGGAAAACCTAACAATATTACTTTGCCTGCCTACCATCGGCTGGATGTGGGTATCAATTTCCGACGGACTACCAAGCGGGGATTCGAGCGAATCTGGAATGTGAGTATCTATAACGCCTATTGCCGTATGAATCCTTTTTATACTAAGATAGAACGGCAGGCCAACGGAAGTTTCAGAGGAAAGGCTATCGGGCTGTTCCCGATAATTCCTTCTTTTAGCTACACTTTAAATTTCTGAATCGGCATGCATTGGAATGTCATTGATTATAACAAATTTCTAAACATTGTATTTATGCATTTAAACAAACGGAATCTCATAGTAATACTTGCAGCCTTCAGTCTGTTGTCATCTTGTGTGTATCATTTTGACTTGGATGAAGTTTCAGAGATTCCTAAGTTAACGGTATATAGTTATCCTGGAAGTGGTGACACTATGGTGGTACGTCTTTCGTACAGTCTTCCGGTTCATGATAAAGGCAGAAAGATGTATGGATTAAAGGGTAGGGACATCCGCCTGGAAGTGAATGACCGTTCTGTTCCTTTGTGGTGGGCAGAGGATTCCTTGCCGGGAGTCCCCGCCAAAAGTTATTATGTGGTACAGTCCTATGAGACGGGCGACCGTGTCCGGCTGACTGCTTCGGTAGAAGGGGTGAAAGCGGTGTCTGCCTTTACTATTATTCCTGCTCCTTTCCCTTTAAACGCTGTCAAAATAGAACGAAAATCCTCTGAGTTGAATGTGCTCCAGCTTCAGATAAATTTTACCGATTATGCAAAAACTGAAAATTACTATGCGGTAACGGTCAAAGAAAGGGTAAAGTATTGGAAAGAGGGGACTTCGGAAGTGCATTATGGCAAACCGTCTTCTGCTTATATGGACTGGAGTGATGAGCCGATGTTGGATGCTTCTTCGGGTTTGGATGACATTTTTATGGGAAACTATGCGTACTATCAGAATCTGTATTTTTGGAGCGATGAGAAAATTCAGGGAAAGAATTACACACTTCGCCTGAATATGACTTACATACCTGATTACAAGACTTCTATTCAAGATGAAACTTTTATAAACAGAAAGCAATATAAGGTTTATTTATATAGTCTGTCTGAAGAGTTCTACCGTTATTTGAAATCGCTTAATGAGCAGAAGAATAATGAGTTGGGCAATGTGGAACTGGCTCCTATGCGGGCTACCTATACCAATGTGGAAAACGGTTTCGGGATGGTAGGGGGGTGCCGCTTGCGGCAAACGGAGTGGATAGATATGTCTGAATCTGAAACACGATCAGATTTTGACCATGCGGTGCTGAATGTAGGATATCAAGTGGATTCGATAAAAAAGAATCATCCGTTTATTTCGCTGAATGATGAATTGTGGAGTAAATAAAACAGAAACCAGATTAAAAATAATAACACTAATTGGAAATCAGTATGAAACGTTTATCTTTTTTCTTATTCCTTTTCTTTTTATGGATGACAGTTCGTGCACAGATGCTCCGTTCTTCAGGCCTGGTGCTTTATGGAGGGAAAAATACCGTAAACTACCAGATGGCTTCACCGGGGAAAGGATTGCCGCCTTTCGATTTGGCAAACTCCCGTTTGAGGTCTGATTTTACTTTGGGCGCCGGCTACCGCTGGCGGCTGAATTGTCCGGATACCGGCTGGTTGTTCGACTTGTCGTTATCGGCAAGATATGGCCGCTACAGCTATGGATTCCGTTATCTTTCTTCTGACGTGCATACGACGTATGTGGGCGGGGAAGGAATCCGTAATCTGTGGTCGGCATCTTTTGCTGGAAGTGTGGGACGGTACCTGTTTCGAGGATTGAATCTGTCGGTAGGAGTGGAACCCACTTTTTATTTTTATGACAAAAGTTTCTTCGACTTGCCGGTATTTGCAAGATTGGCGTATGACTTCAGATTCATGGAAGTGGCTGTGCAATACAAATGGGGTATGACAAGGAAGTTCAATATGCCTCCTTTCTTGCGTAACCGACTTTCAGGCTGGGAGTGTTCGGTCTATATTCCTTTGTCAGGACGGAAATGATTTTTTCCCGAAAGGGATGGCTGGATTCTCTATAAATTTCTGTAATGTATTGAGATATACAGCTTTATTTGCTGCCAGTACTTCCTTGGCAGTACTTGTCCACGAAAGTACTGTAGTACTTCAAAGAAAGTACTGGAGTACTGCCGAGGAAGTACTGAGAGACTGACTTTGATTGAAATGAAAGAGTCGTGTGTGAAGGGAGTAAATCTCCGGTTCTTAACTTTCTTTTTTCTTGAAATATTCGTACCCGATGCGGCAGAACAGGCATTTCTTCGGGTCGCAGTAGTTCTTTTTGAGTTGGATAAGGGCCTGGCTGTCGCCGGCATGGGCAGCGGAGAGGCCACATTCCTTCCACAGGCGGATGATGTAATTATTTTCCGGTTTCAGTTGTTCCAGCAGGTTGCTAGCCCGTTCGATGAGCCGTTCTTCCCCTTTGTGCTTTCCATAGGCATAAAGAAAAGGCACCACGGTGTTGATAATCAGGAGGTCGATGGATGCATCGCTGAGAGTCTTCGGACGGGCGGGCGACGGTTCGCCGAACACGTAGTGAGTGAGCCAGTAGAGAGAGGTACCTCCCCGCAACAGGTCGCGCAGCTCTTTCACGGTAGGAGCCAGCAGGAGCTGGGAAAGCATCCCCTGGGAATGATGATAGAGGTTGGCCAGCTGGGCGATGCGCACGTGTGGGAAATTGCCCGGGCGCATGCGGAGCATTTTCCACCGAAGGTGTTCGGAGGGCTGTAGCTCGAATTTGTGGGCCAGGTAGGCGTATTCCTTGGTAAGCTGGGCGGAATAGTCGTCGGACGGGAGTTCCTGCAACAGGCCGGCCTGCCCGAAGAAAATGGCTTCTATCTGAAAAAGATTATCGCGGTGTTTGTTGACGGCCTGTAAGGGAATGGTCTGGGCCCATTGTTCGAAGGCATCGCTGTTGGTGCCGAAACCGAAGTTGCGGGCCAGGGTGAGAAAGAAGGCCTGTTCCCAGTCGCCTTTGCTTTGGGTGAGCTGGGTCTGGATACGCTGTGTTTTCTGCTCGAAACGTTCCGTCTGCAAGCTGGAGAGCCAGCTGTGGAGCAGGAGTTTGGGCAGTTGGGGAATGAGGCGGTAGCAGGCCGGATAGTGACTGGTTTCAATCAGTTCTCGGTAGTTTTCCAGCAAGTAGGGCGGGTAGTGCAGTTCCATTTGTGGGATGGGTTCGCCATCCGTACGGAAGGTCTCTGCATCGATGTCGGAAGCCACGTGGAGAATCACGGAGTCGTAGGCACGGTCCAAGTGATGCTGGTGGCGTTTCCAGTCGGAGGCATGCACATGGATTTCTACATTGCCTACCCAAAGGATACCGTCTATCTTGATTTTTGCGTTGAAAAAGTCCGGACCGGCATTGGAATTGGGGAGTCCGGGGTCGATGACTTCCACGGTCTGCCCTTGGGTGGTGCATAACGGAGTGAGTGGAAAAAGCTTGTGCTTCCATACAAACTGGAGTAGATGTTCCATGTTAACGAGGTGTAAATGTCGGGTAAATGTAATGATTAATACTGAAAAACACTATCTTTGCGAATAAAATTATCAGCAGAATTATGAAAATTGCATTGATTGGATATGGAAAGATGGGAAAGGAAATCGAAAAGATAGCTCTTTCCAGAGGACACGAAATTGTCAGTATCATTGATATAAATAACCGGGAAGATTTTGCATCGGAAGCATTCCGTTCGGCAGATGTGGCTATTGAGTTCACGGCGCCATCGGTGGCTTATGGCAATTGCCTGGAGGCTTTTAAGAATGGAGTGAAGGTGGTGTCAGGCAGTACCGGATGGATGGCTGAACACGGGGAGGAAATGCGTCGCCTGTGTCAGGAAGAAGGAAAGACTTTGTTCTGGTCGTCCAATTTTAGCTTGGGAGTGGCCATTTTCTCGGCAGTCAACAAGTATCTGGCCAAAATCATGAATCAGTTCCCGAATTATGACGTGTCGATGGTGGAAACGCACCACGTACACAAGTTGGATGCACCGAGCGGTACGGCTATCACGCTGGCGGAAGGGATTCTGGAGAACCTGGACCGCAAACACAAATGGGTGATGGGTACGCTGACGGCTCCCGATGGAACCGTGACGGGTACGACCGATTGTGCGCCGGATGAATTGCCGGTAAGTGCCATCCGCGAAGGGGAAGTGCCGGGTATCCACACTATCAAGTACGAGTCGGAAGCCGATTCCATCGTGATTACACACGATGCAAAGAACCGCAAGGGATTTGCCTTGGGTGCGGTACTGGCAGCGGAATATACAGCCGGACACATCGGTTTCTTGGGTATGAATGATTTATTTCAGTTTTGAGTATGATACAAGCCTCACGTAAGCAATGGATAAAGTTCAGCATAGTGCTGGTGCTTTACCTGATTTTCCTGATTTGGTTGAAAAGCTGGCTGGGACTGATTGTGGTTCCGTTCATCTTTGATGCCTATATCTCCAAGAAGATTCCTTGGACATGGTGGAAGAAGTCGACCAACAAGACCGTGCTGACGGTGATGGGTTGGGTGGATGCCATCGTGTTCGCGTTGGTGGCGGTTTATTTCGTGAACCTGTATTTCTTCCAGAATTACGTGATTCCTTCGTCTTCACTGGAGAAATCGTTGCTGGTGGGCGACTACCTGTTTGTGAGCAAGATGAGCTATGGGGCCCGTATTCCGCAGACCCCGTTGCACATGCCGCTGACGCAGCATACGTTGCCGGTGTTCAACTGCAAGTCGTATCTGGAATGGCCGAAATGGGATTACAAGCGGGTGTCTGGTCTGGGGAAAGTGGAACTGAACGATATCGTAGTGTTCAATTTCCCGGCAGGCGATACGGTGGCTACCGGCAATCCGGCAGAGGATATCTACCGCATGAGCTATGCCATCGGCAAGCAGCTTTCGCAGCCCATCGACCTGGCCAGCTTGAACGTGGAACAGCAGCGTGAAGTGTATGACTATTATTATACGGTGGGCCGTAAATATATTGATGAGAATCCGCAGCTGTATGGCAAGGTGATTACACGTCCGGTAGACCGGAGAGAGAACTACGTGAAACGTTGCGTGGGATTGCCGGGACAGACGTTGCAGATTAAGAACCGGATTGTCTATCTGGACGGTAAACCGAACAAGGAGCCGGACAATGTACAGTATCGTTATTTCGTACATACGAAAGGCATGCTGCCGGAGGATTTGTGTCATGAGCTGGGTATCAGCAAGGAAGACCTGATGGGGTATTACACGGAAGAATCAGTGTACAACATGCCGCTGACCGAGAAGGCCAAAGCAGCTCTGTTGGCCCGGAAAGATTTGGTGACTTCCATCGAGAATGTACCGGACGACGATGCGGGCGGACTGTATCCCGACAACAAACTGACGGGATGGACGGTAGACAACTATGGGCCGATATGGATTCCGAAAAAAGGGGCTACCGTGGATTTGACATTGGACAACCTGCCGATTTATGAACGCCCTATCCGGAACTACGAGGGTAATAGTTTGGAAGTGAAGGACGGAAAGATTTACATCAACGGACAGGAAACAACGAAATATACCTTTAAGATGGATTATTACTGGATGATGGGAGACAACCGTCACAATTCGGCCGACTCCCGTTTCTGGGGTTTTGTGCCGGAAGACCATATCGTGGGTAAGCCGATTTTCATCTGGCTGTCACTGGATCAGGACCGCGGATGGTTTGACGGAAAGGTTCGCTGGAGTCGCCTGTTCAAGTTTGTAGATTCCATTAAATGAGTGTATGAACAAAGGAAAGTCCGGGTGGGGATGGTTGAAGGCAGCTGGCGTGGCGGTGCTGACCGTCTGGCTGGTGCGGACACTGCTTGTGACGACTTGTGTGATTCCTTCCTCCGGCATGGAGAATTCGCTTTACCAGGGGGAACGGATTCTGGTCAGCAAGTGGAGTTACGGGCTGCGTCTGCCTTTCTGTTCGCTCTTCGGCTATCACCGGCTGGTGGCTTCCCGTGCAAGGAAAGGGGATATCGTCTTGTTCAACAACCCGCACCCTGAGAATCCGAAGACAGGAATCGAGTGGCGTGAACTGTTTATCAGCCGTTGTATCGGTACGCCGGGCGATACGCTGATGCTGGACGCGGATTTGAATGATGTAGGCGGAAAGGTGTTGAGCCCGGATGCCAAGTCGCTGTATGCCTATCCGGTATCGACGGAGGACCTGATGCTGACGGTGCTGTCGGTACTGGGTATCAAAGGCAATACGCTGGTAGGATATACTTCCGACGGGGGGTATATCCGGAGTTTCAGCCAGTATGAATATTATTTGCTTTCGCAAAAGCTGGAAGGGCGGATTCCACTGGTTCCACTGGACGAGAAGAACCGTACGGAGGCGCATCCGTATGTGGTTCCGGCAAAGGGAGTACCGGTGAAGGTGTATCCGTGGAATGTGACGTTGCTGTGCAATACGATTGTGGCGCATGAGCACCAGCCGGCAGAAGTACGTCACGACACGTTGTGGGTGAAAGGAAAGCCGGTGGAGGCGTACACGTTCAGTAAGGATTACTACTGGATGGCTTCGAACGACCCCGTGAATATCTGTGATTCCCGCTTGTTCGGGCTGGTGCCGGAAGACCATCTGGTGGGAAAGGCCTGGCTAATCTGGTATTCCTCTCGGAAAGGACGTTTCGGACAGCGGGTGCAATGACTAAAAGAAAGAAAATGAAAGATGAAGTGATTTTAGGGTCGGCCTATCTGGCTCCCGTGGAATATTATACTAAACTTTTTGCTTATCCTTCGGTGTATGTGGAGCGGTATGACCACTACATGAAGCAGACCTACCGGAACCGCTGCGTGATTGCATCGGCCGACGGCCCGCTGGCATTGACCATCCCGACAGAAAAGGGGGATGACCTGAAATGCTTGATGAAGGATATACGTATTTCCGACCATGGCAACTGGTGGCACGTACATTGGAATGCTTTTGTGGCAGCTTACAAGCATAGTCCGTTCTTCGATTATTATGCGGATGAATTCCATCGGTTCTTTGAGCAGAAGTATGTGTTTTTGTTCGATTTCAACTTGGATTTGTGTGAGTGGGTGTGCCAACAAATTGATATGCAGCCCCGGCTGATACCGACCGACGATTATGTGGAGGAATCGGAGACTGCGGATGATTTCCGGGAACGGATTCATCCTAAACGGGATTTTCGGGAGGCGGACAAGGAGTTTGTGCCGAAACCTTATTATCAAGTATTTGACCAAAAACTCGGTTTTTTGCCTAACCTGAGTGTGATAGATTTATTGTTTAATATGGGACCAGAAAGTTTGCTAGTGTTACGCGACTCCATCGGTTCGTTCAATGAATTTTAAGAATACATATATCTTCAAACCGGATTTTATATTGTACATTTGCAACTGAATCAATGATTTAACAACATGAATAATCTTCCAACTGTAACGAAAAACCTGCTTATTATCAATGTGCTCTGTTTTCTTGGGATGTTTGTGGCCCGGAAATACGGAGTAGATATAGAGAATCTGCTCGGACTTCACTTTTTTCTGGCTTCCGATTTTAATTTGGTACAGCTTATTACGTATATGTTCATGCATGCCAATTTCTCACATATTTTCTTTAATATGTTTGCGGTATGGATGTTCGGACGGGTGCTGGAACAGGTATGGGGGCCTAAACGTTTCCTGACCTATTATATGGTTTGTGGTATTGGTGCCGGTCTGATTCAGGAACTGGTGCACTACGTGGAATATGCCCTGGTATGGTCGAATTATACCTCCGTAGATACGGGTATAGGAGTGATTCCGATGGATGTGTTTCTGAACCAATTGACTACGGTGGGAGCTTCGGGGGCCGTGTATGGTATATTGCTGGCTTTTGGTATGCTGTTTCCTAATAGTCAGATGTTTGTATTTCCTATTCCAATGCCTATCAAGGCGAAGTTTTTCGTCATCGGATATGCCGTTTTGGAACTGGTGTTAGGATTGGGAGGCAACGACGGAGTGGCTCATTTTGCACATTTGGGCGGTATGCTGTTTGGCTTGATACTGATAATTTACTGGAGAAAGAAGAATGGCAACGGACGGATTTATTACTGATTTGAAACGGAAATTTCAGCAAGGTGACATTGCAGTACGACTGGTATATGTCAACGTCGCTGTGTTTCTGGTCGTAACGGTGGTGCAGATTTTTCTGACCTTGTTTAATGTGCCTTCATCGCCTTGGATGCATTTTTTGGAACTACCGGCTTGGATGGAAGCGTTTATCCGTCAGCCTTGGTCGTTGATTACTTATATGTTTATGCATGCCGGTGTGTTGCATATTTTGTTCAACATGCTGTGGCTTTTCTGGTTTGGCCGCTTGTTTTTGGCGTTTTTCTCAGCCAAGCACCTGCGTGGGTTGTATTTCTTGGGAGGTATTTGTGGAGGATTGCTTTATATGTTGGCCTACAATGTCTTTCCTTATTTTCAGGACGCGGTGTACTCGTCTTACCTACTGGGGGCATCGGCCTCGGTACTGGCCATTGTGGTGGCGGTAGGTGTACGTGAGCCGAATTATCCGGTGCAGTTCTTGTTTATCGGTACGGTTCGTCTGAAATATGTAGCACTGTTCATGGTGGTGCTTGATTTGCTGTTCATGACTTCTGGAAATGCAGGCGGACACATCGCACATTTGGGAGGTGCATTGGCCGGATGGTGGTTTGCGGCCGGACTACAAAGTGGGCATGACGCTACGAAATGGATAAACAGGGTTTGTGACTGGTTAGTGGGGCTGGCGCATCCGGTAAAAAGAAAGCCCAAGATGAAAGTACATTATGGAGGGCGCCAGTCAGATTACGAGTACAATGCCCAGAAGAGACAACGTGAAGCAGAAGTGGACCGAATCTTGGATAAATTGCGGAAGTCAGGATACAATAGCCTGACCGATGATGAAAAGAAGAGATTATTTGATGCCAGTAAAAAATGAATATTTGGGGACATACTGTTAAGGGAGTGCTTTTACTCGGCAATGTCGGGGTGGGAATAGGATTCTTGTGTTGTGCATATAGTCCTTCTATGTCACCCGTTGCACATCCAATTCTTTCGTGTGCGGGATTATTTTTTCCTTTTTTGCTATTATCCGTTTTGGTGTTTATTCCAATATGGTTTTTTTATTGTCGGAAATATGTTTGGGTTCCATTGATATTTTTGGTGGCAGGGGGTGGAGCAATCTTGACATATACGCCATTTCGGAGTGCAGAAGAAACGGCGAAGGGAGAGGTGTTGAAGTTTTTGACCTATAATGTCATGGGAATGCAAGGGGATACCGAAGATGAGTCTCATCCGATACAGACCTACATTCAGCAGAGTGATGCCGATGTGGTTTGTTTGCAGGAATTTCATTGGGACAATGAAAAGATAAAAAAAGAATTTCCGATGTATCCGTATGTGCGAAGTCTGGAAGTTGGGAATGGGAATAAAATGGGATGTTTGTCACGATTCCCTATTCTTTCGGTAGAACCTGTCGTTTATAAGAGCGTGACGAATGGTAGCTTTATACTTCGTTTGAAAATGGAAAGTGATACACTAGTTGTAGTGTGCAATCATCTGGAATCGAATAAATTGGATGCACACGACAAGGAGGTATATGAAGGCCTTCTTAAATCGCCGGAAGAACAGAATGTAAAGGCTGATGGAAAATACCTTTTGCGCAAACTGGCCGATGCGGCGGTGATTCGGGCACCTCAGGCTGACTCTGTGGCACAGGCAATCTCTCGTCAGTCATCAAAGTACCTGATGGTGTGTGGTGACTTTAATGATTCTCCTATTTCGTATGCACATCATACGATAGGCAGGGGATTGACAGATGCGTATCGTGAGGCTGGGTGGGGACCAGGATTCTCTTATAACCGGAACTTCCTCTATTTTCGTATCGACCACATGTTTGTAAACAAAGGTTTCCGAGTGTTGAAATGTAGGGTAGATAATTCCATTTCGGCTTCCGACCATTATCCACTGTGGTGCCTGGTAGAGAAATTATAACCTGATAAAAACAATATGATGAAGAATTTATTTTTTGCAGCCGCTATGAGTTGTATGGTATGTGCCTGCGGACAGCAGGCAGCTGATACGGACAATCCGTTTCTGACTGAGTTTGAAACGCCTTATGGCACGCCGGATTTCAACCGGATTAAGGTGGAGCATTATGAACCGGCCTTTCTGAAAGGCATTGAGCAGCAGAATCAGGAAATCAAGGCCATTGTGGAGAATCCGGAAGAACCGACTTTCGAGAATACCATCGTGGCATTGGATAACAGTGGGGAAATCCTGGCTCGGGTGAGTGGGGTGTTCTTTGCTTTGACTGAAGCCGATACAAACGATGAACTGATGGCACTGGAGGGCAAAATCGCTCCAATGTTGTCTGAACATAGTGACAATATTTTCCTGAATCAGGATTTGTATAAGCGGGTAGCTGCCGTGCATGCGCAGGAGGAGGCCGGAAAAATCACGCTGACTACTGAGCAGCATTATCTGCTGGATAAATATTACAAGGAATTTATCCGTTCGGGTGCGGGATTGGATGCCCAGAAACAGGAGCGTCTGCGCGAAATCAACAAACAGTTGTCTACGCTGACCATTGAATTCGGCAACCATGTATTGGCTGATAACAACGATTATCTGCTGGTGGTAGACAAGAAAGAAGACTTGGCCGGTCTGCCGGAAGCGGTGATTGAAGGAGCGGCTCATGAAGCAAAAGCGCACGGAAAGGACGGAAAATGGGTATTTACTTTGCAGGAATCCAGCCGTACACCGTTGCTGCAGTATGCACAGAACCGTGAGTTGAGAAAGAATATTTATCAGGCTTATACCAGTTTGGGCAACCGGGGCAATGCCAACGACAACAAGGACGTGTTGAAACAGGTGTTGGCACTCCGTCTGGAAAAGGCACAGCTGATGGGATTCAGTAACTATGCGGAATACCAGTTGTCCGACAACATGGCCAAGACACCTCAGAATGCGTTGGATTTATTGTATGGATTGTGGAAATATTCCATCAAGAATGCCGAGGCTGAGGCTGCAGAGCTCCAGAAAATCATGGATCGTGAAGGAAAAGGCGAGAAACTGGAAGCATGGGACTGGTGGTATTATGCCGAGAAACTCCGTCAGGAAAAATATAGTCTGAACGAAGATGAAATCAAGCCTTATTTCAGTCAGGAAGATGTGTTCAATGGTTTGTGCATGGTAGTGAACAAGCTGTATGGCATCACACTCACTCCATGTGACTCCATCTCGGTGTACAATAAAGACGTGAAAACTTACATTGTGAAGGATGCGGACGGCTCGCTTCTAGGTGTGTTCTACAGTGACTATATGCCACGTGCCAGCAAGCGGAGTGGTGCTTGGATGAGCAACTTCCGTGAAGAACAGGAAGGTGTCCGCCCGTTGATTTACAATGTGGCCAGCTTTACCAAACCGGCCGGTGACATTCCGTCATTGCTGACCATTGATGAGGCTCGTACGATGTTCCATGAATTCGGACATGCCCTGCACGGTTTGCTGACACAGTGTAAGTATAAAGGCGTATCCGGTACTTCGGTGGCACGTGACTTTGTGGAACTTCCTTCGCAGATTATGGAACACTGGGCTGTGGCTCCGGAGGTGCTGAAGATGTATGCCAAGCATTATAAGACCCGTGAGGCCATTCCGGATTCTTTGATTGCCAAGATTGAGAACCAAGCCTTGTTCAACCAAGGATTCATGACGACCGAGTTGCTGGCTGCCGCTATTCTGGATATGGAGATGCACTGCCTGACCACCATGGAAGGCTTTGACGTACTACAGTTTGAAAAGCAGCTGATGGATAAAATCGGTCTGATTCCGCAAATCGCACCTCGTTACCGCTCTACTTACTTCAATCACATCATGGGCGGTTATGCGGCCGGATACTATTGCTATCTGTGGGCAGAACGTCTGGATACGGATGCGTTTGAAGCGTTCAAGGAGCATGGATTGTTTGACCAGGCTACGGCTACTTCCTTCCGCAAGAACATCTTGGAAAAAGGTGGTTCCGACGATCCGATGAAACTGTATGTCACTTTCCGTGGGGCAGAGCCTAGCATTGAACCGCTGTTGGAGGCACGTGGATTGAAATAAAATGTCTGAAAGACAGGGAATATCCTGTACTTTATAAATAAAAGAAGGAGCTATTGCTTAATTTTTGCAAGCGATAGCTCCTTTTTTAGGCTCTATGGCTTAAATATTTACAATGGTTTCCGCATATCTAATGAAAAAAAACTATATTTGCAACCTTGAATAAACGTATCAAATTTTAAAAGTAAATATAATAAATTAAAGTAACATGCAAAACAAAGGATTTGTAAAGGTTTTTGCGGTATTACTGACCCTTGCGTGTGCTTTTTACCTTTCATTCTCATTCGTTACCCGTTATCAGATGAACAAGGCGGCTGAGGACCCGAAGGGTTCGGCACATTACCTGGATTCCATGCAGAATCAGAAGGTGTGGTTGGGGATTTACACGCTGAAACAATGTCGTGAGATGGAAATCGGGTTGGGTTTGGACCTGAAAGGTGGTATGAACGTCATTCTGGAGGTTTCCGTACCGGACGTAGTGAAGGCGTTGGCCGACAACAAACCGGATGAAGCCTTTAACAAGGCTGTGGCTGAAGCTGCCAAATTGCAGATTAACAGTCAGGAAGATTTCGTGACCCTGTTTATCAGAGAATACAAGAAACTGGCTCCGGAAGGCAAACTTGCTGAACTTTTTGCCACCCAGCAGTTGAAAGACAAAGTGAATACCCGTAGTACAGATGCAGAAGTTGAGAAAGTATTGCGCGAGGAAGTAAAAGCTGCCGTAGACAACTCTTACAATGTTTTGCGTACACGTATCGACCGTTTTGGTGTGGCTCAGCCGAACATCCAGACACTGGAAGGAAAGATGGGCCGTATCATGGTGGAACTGCCGGGTATCAAGGAACCGGAACGTGTGAGAAAACTCTTGCAGGGTTCTGCCAACCTGGAATTTTGGGAAACTTTCGAAGCAAAAGATATCGTGCCGGTATTGGCTTCTGCCGACAACCGTGCCCGTGGCTTGCTGAACAACGAGGCTCCTGCTGATTCTGTACAGGCTGAAGCCGATACGACTGCAGTGGCTCAGGCTTCTGCCGTTTCTGCCAAAGACAGCTTGACGGCTGCCCTGAAGGGAGAGACACCGGCTGCTTCCAGTGCAGATATGGAACAGATGAAGAAAGAACATCCGTTGTTGTCTGTACTGCAGCTGAACCAGAGCGGAGTAGGTTGTATCGTAGGTTATGCCGATTATAAAGATACAGCGGATGTGAACCGCATTCTGAACATGAAGGCCGTGAAGGAAGTGATGCCGCGCGACCTGAAACTGATGTGGGGTGTGAAAGCTTCCGATATGGACAAGACCGGACGTATCTTCGAATTGTATGCCATCAAGTCGACTGAACGTAACGGACGTGCGCCGTTGGAAGGTGATGTAGTAACAGACGCCAAAGACGAATATGACCAGTTCAACAAGCCGTGCGTCAGCATGTCAATGAACACAGAAGGTTCTCGTCGTTGGGCTGCCCTGACAAAGAAGAACATCGGTAAGGAAATCGCCATCGTATTGGATGGATATGTATACAGTGCACCGCGTGTAAACTCTGAAATTACCGGTGGTAATTCACAGATTACGGGTAACTTTACTCCGGAAGTCACAAAAGACTTGGCCAACGTGTTGAAATCCGGTAAGATGCCGGCTCCGGCTCGTATCGTACAGGAAGACATCGTAGGTCCGTCTTTGGGACAGGAATCTATCAACCAGGGTATCGTATCCTTCATCGTGGCTTTGATTGTCTTGATGGCTTACATGTGTGTGATGTACGGATTCATTCCGGGTATGGTGGCCAACGGTGCGTTGTTCATCAACTTCTTCTTCACACTGGGTATCCTTTCCTCTTTCCAGGCTGCCTTGACGATGTCTGGTATCGCCGGTATGGTGTTGTCACTGGGTATGGCCGTGGATGCGAACGTATTGATTTATGAACGTACGAAAGAAGAGCTTCGTGCAGGCAAGGGAACCAAGCAGGCTTTGGCCGAAGGTTACAAGAACGCGTTCTCTGCCATCTTCGACTCTAACTTGACTTCTATCATCACAGGTGTTATCCTGTTCAACTTCGGTACCGGTCCGATTCGTGGTTTTGCCACTACCTTGATTATCGGTATCCTCTGTTCGTTCTTCTCAGCCGTGTTCTTGACTCGTCTGGTTTACGAACACTTTATGAATAAGGACAAATGGTTGAACCTGACATTCACTACAGGCGTTTCAAAGAACCTGATGCAGAATGTACACTATAACTTCATGGGTATCACCAAACGTTCGTTTACGATTTGGGCGATTATCATTGTAGTATGTATCGTTTCTTTCTTTGTACGCGGACTGGCACAGAGTATCGACTTCACCGGTGGACGTAACTTCGTGGTTCAGTTTGAACAGGTGGTACAGCCGGAAACCGTACGTGACCTGCTGCAGCCGAAAGTGGGAGATGCCAACGTACAGGCCATTGCCTTGGGTACAGACGGTAAAACAATCCGTGTGACGACCAACTACCGCATCAACGAAGATTCTCCGACAATCGATGCCGAAATCGAAGAGTTCCTTTACAATGCATTGAAAGAAGGTAACTTGCTGGGCAAGGGTACTACGCTCGAAATCTTCATCGACCGTGATAACCGTGCCGGAGGTTCTATCATCAGTTCTCAGAAGGTAGGTCCTAGCATCGCCGATGATATTAAGACTTCAGCTGTATGGTCAGTGGCACTGGCCTTGATTGCCATTGGTCTGTATATCTTGGTTCGTTTCAACAACATTGCCTTCAGTATTGGTGCTACGGTTGCATTGACGGTAGATACTGTGCTGATTATCGGAGCATACTCCTTGTGTCACGGATGGATGCCGTTCTCTCTGGAAATAGACCAGACATTCATCGGAGCCATCCTGACTGCAATCGGTTATTCTATCAATGATAAGGTGGTTATCTTCGACCGTGTGCGTGAGTTCATCGGCTTGTATCCGAAACGTGACCGTACGCAATTGTTCAACGATTCGCTGAACACCACTTTGAGCCGTACCATCAACACTTCTTTGAGTACCTTGATTGTGTTGCTGAGTATCTTCATCCTGGGTGGTGACAGTATCCGTAGCTTTGCATTCGCCATGATTCTGGGTGTGGTAATCGGTACATTGTCTTCTTTGTTCGTGGCTGCCCCGGTAGCTTACCTGACTATGGGACACAAGATGCCGAAACAAGTAGGTGAAGTAGAAGAAGCATAATAAGAATCTGATATAATGTTTGAAGAACGGCTGTTTTCCGCGTGAAGACAGCCGTTTTTTTAGGGACATTCAGTAGGGACATTCAGTAAATAATATAAAATTAGCCAACTAATTCATACACAAAGTGTTGCGAATTAGCTGGCTTTTTTGTATCTTTAGGTATTCCCCCGAAAATGAGGTTTGGCAGCCAAAACGGGGGAAATACTCCAACCAAGATATGGCAAAAGTACAAAATATTTCAGAAATTCACCCTACTTTGGGCTTTACAGAATTTGATATTCTGGAAAAATACCGCAAGAGTTTTAACGAGAGTGAGCTTGGCAGGCTTCACTCGGTGTTTCCGTTTGAGCGTATGGCAAAAGCCCTGGGCCTGTCGGAACAGCGACTGGGACGCAGGAACATCTTCAGCCCTGCGGCAAAGATTGCCCTCATGGTCCTGAAGGCATACACCGGATTCTCCGACAGACAGCTGGTGGAACATCTGAACGGTAACATACACTACCAGATGTTCTGCGGAATCATGATAGACCCGTCCTTTCCCATAACCAACTACAAGATAGTCAGTGCCATCCGCAATGAGATGGCATCCCGTCTTGACATTGAATCCCTCCAGGAAGTGCTGGCCTCACACTGGAAGCCTTATCTTGAGAACCTTCACGTGTGCATGACCGATGCCACATGCTACGAAAGCCACATGCGTTTTCCCACAGACATGAAACTCCTTTGGGAAAGCCTCTCATGGCTCTACAGGCATATGTGTCGTCATTGCAGGAATCTGGGCATAAGACGTCCGCGCAACAAATATGATGATGTTGCCAAGGCTTATCTGTCCTACTGTAAGAAAAGAAAGAGAAAGGCATCAAGGACAAGGATGCTCAAGCGTCGTATGATCAGGCTTCTTGAAAAACTTCTCATGCAGTGGGATGGAATTCACAGGGAGCATGGGGGCTCACTCCGGTATACTCAGGATTACCGGAAGCGGCTTTCCATCATCAGAAAGGTTCTTGTACAGGAAAAGGAAATGTTTGAAGGACGGAAAGTCAGTGACCGTATCGTCAGCATTGACCGTCATTATGTACGTCCCATCGTAAGAGGCAAGGAAACGAAATCCGTCGAGTTCGGTGCGAAGGTCAACAATATACAGATAGACGGCATATCGTTCATCGAACACCTCTCGTTCAAGGCTTTCAACGAGGGCATACGCCTGAAGGACTGCATCCGCATGCAGCAGAAGCTCATGAACGTGAGGGTAAGATGCGTGGCAGCCGATTCCATCTATGCCAATAACGCCAACAGGAAGTTCTGTACGAAATACGGAATCTCCACTTCCTTCGTACGCAAGGGAAGGGCGGCCAGGGATGAATTCTTGAGGAAGGTTCTCAGAAGTGAACTTTCAAGGGAGAGGGCCACCCGGCTTGAAGGCAGCTTCGGCACACAGAAGCAGCATTACTCGCTCTCGAGGATAAGGGCACGGAACAGGAAGACGGAAATCCTGTGGATTTTCTTCGGAATACATACGGCAAATGCCGTACTGATGATTGACAGAATCAGGAACAGGACAGTTAAAGCGGCATGATATGATTTTACTGACAGAATAAGAAGAGGTCATTTGGCTTCTTCAGGAGTGTTATGTCCTGTCGGATAGAATTATGTGAGAATACACGAAAAAATGACAATAAAAATGGCATATGAAAATGATAGACCATAATCACTTCATATGCCATTTTATTTTTGGGGGACATTTACTGAATATCCC
>NZ_JAOQJI010000013.1:0-89602 GCF_025567125.1 Phocaeicola fibrisolvens
TTTTTTTGAGGAAAATCCAAACGACTTCAATCTGATATGAAACGACAGAGGCCATCTCAATTCATTTTGAGACGGCCTCTTTTGATTTAATACTATTTGAATTGGTAAAAAAGTAAATTTTTCTGTCTTTTTTTTCTCAACCTTTATGGATGAAATCCGTTAATATAAAGGATATCTATTTTTTCACATAAAGATGATGAAGTACAAGTTGAGAAGAAGAATGCCATTGGGATGGTTTTGGCTCCTGCTTCCGTGGTGGGGAGTTTCGTGTGTGGACAGTCGTTACGACCTGGATAAGGATATCGATATGACAATAAATGTGGGAGGGGAGTACCTGACCTTTCCTGTAGGAAGTACGGATACAACTTTCTTGAGCAAGCTGATTTCCTTGGAAGAGGATGGCATGCTGCAGGTGGATGCGGTTACCCGCGTGTATCACCTCACCCATTATGGCTGGCTGAATGTGAAACCGATTACGGTTTCGCAAGTGACTCTCGGAGAAATTGTAACGGGGTTGCTTCCCAAGGAAATCGTCCAACCGGCAACTTCTTCCGAAATGGAATGTAGGGCAGATGTGTCGTCTGCCGGTTATTTTGAAGTAACGGCTAGAGGGGTAGACAATGCGTTAAAGGAATTGGGGGCATTGCGGACAAAGGTTCCGACGGAGTTGAAACTGACGTTCAATTTTGAAAGGTTGGGGCTGGATTACCGTCAGGTGAAAGCTGAAAAGCTCACTGTTGAATTTCCGGATTTTGTGGAATTTGAAGAAGGACAGGAAGGATTGTCTGGCAACCGATTGAGTCTGGATGGCCTTGTCTTGTCGGCGTACGGGGCATCGTTCTCACGTACTTTGAAGGTGACTGGCTACCGATTTGGAAATGCTGTCGGTCAAGGAGTTTCGCCGGATGAGGAACGGAACATGCGCATAGAAGGTCGTCTGTCGATGACTGGTTCCGTGGTTACTACAGGTACAATGGGGCATGGTTCGCTGGTTTTGGTACCTAATATAGCTTTGGGAGAAATGAAGATGGATTATGTGACGGGGGTAATCCAACCGGAAATAGATACAGATGTGGCTCGTATTAAATTAGAGGGCCTTCCGGATTTCCTGAGAAATGAATCTACCCATTTGGATATTACCAATCCGGTAATAGTCTTCAAAGTGGATAATCCTTTGCAGACGGAGGTGGAAATAGACGGTGTGTTTATACCGGGAAAAGGAGAGGTGGAACTGATGGAAAGAAGTGTTTTTGTGGGGCGTGGATATAATAAACAGCCTTTGTTGCTGTTTCCCGGTGAAAATGTCATTGCATTGTCGCGACTGGGACAGAGTGCTGTAAAAGGGGCGGTCAATGTAAAGGTGGAAGATATGAATGATTTGCTGGGGGTGGTCCCCGATTTTATTGATGTCATTTTGACCCCGGTAGTTAGAAATGAGGCTTATTATGAAGTGGAGTTGGGACGGAAATATGAGTTGCCGGCAAGTTATGATGTGGATATCCCATTAAGCTTTGAGCATGATTTGCAGATTGTATATACAGATTCTATTCGGAACTTGCATAAGGATTTGAAGGATCTCAATAAATTGAACTTAAAGCAGGTGAATCTGATCTTGTCGGTCCGAAATGCCATACCTTTGAGGTTGCAGTTGAGTCCGGAAAATGTACAGTTGAAAGATGTGTATGGTGAAGAACTGGCGGGCGTTGTCAAGCAAATGGAAGAAGACGAGCGATATGTGGCAGAAAGTACCGATGGAGAAACCCCTGCTGACAGTGAGATTATTTTAAGGCTACAGGCCGAGGACAAGGCATTCTTGTCCAAATTGGACCGGATTTGCTTTCGAATGACGGGTGTCTCAGGCAGTGCTACGGGAGTACCTTTGAAAGATACAAAATGGTTGAAAGTGACAAATCTGAAAGTGTCGGTTCCAGGAGGTGTGAATGTGGATTTGAATTGATAACGAACGAGGAAAAGAAAACAAATGAAGAGAATCTTTTTGTGTGCGATATTGTCTGGAGGAATTGTTTTTGTAGGCAAGAATGAAGTGATGGCGCAGTCTCAGATGAATCGTGCTGCTTACTTTTTAGAAGGAATTTCTGTTCGTCATGAATTGAATCCGGCATGGATGAGTGAAAAAGGATATGTCAGTATGCCCGGATTGGGGAATTTGTCGGTCGGCGCTCAGGGAACAGCCGGAATCGGTGATTTTCTGTTTGTGAAGTCAAATGGAGGCTTGATGACTTTCATGCACGAGGAAGTAGACCGGAAAGCGTTTTTAAACGGGTTACCCAAACGAGTAAAAATAGGATTGGAGCTGAACGAAAGTCTCTTGTCGGCAGGGTTTTATGCATGGGGAGGATTTAATACGTTGGGGCTGTCGATAAAAAGTCATGCCAATGTCTCTGTTCCCGATCAGCTGTTCCGGTTTATGAAAAATGGAGTGGATATTCCCGAAGGAAGCCATTACAGTGTGGACAACCTGCATTTGATGACTGTCAATTATGCGGAAATTGCGCTGGGACATGCTCGGCAGATTAACGAAAAATGGACGGTAGGTGTGAAGACCAAGTTGCTGGTAGGACTGGCCAGGGCTACAGTAAAAATAGATCATTTGGATATTGAGGCTACTCCGTATGCGTGGAAGATTACGCCTTCGGGGGCACAGGCTTATGTCTCGGCAAAAGGGTTGTCTGTTCCTACGCGGGGAGAGACAGGGCATTATGATTCGAGTGATTATGAACTGGATGCCAATGGAAACCGCACGGACAAATTGAAACCGGGGGCCGGACAACTGATTTCGTATGATGACTTGAGTTTTGAATCCCGGAAGATGCGACCTACGGGAGTAGGATTGGCATTCGATGGGGGAGCTACCTTTCGATGGAATGAAAACTGGACTTTTTCGGCCGCTCTCTTGGATGTGGGTTTCATTCGTTGGGAAAACACCGTGAAAGCGGGCATGAACCATGCTTTTGAATTTGAGGGCTTTCATGAGATACCCATCAAATCGGAACAGGGAGGTGAAGACCCGAATGCTATCGGACAACAAGGTGCACGGGTCGGGGATGATTTGAAGCAGATGGCTAAATTTACCAAAGAGGGAGAAGGTTTGAAACAGACTACGGCACTGGCGGCTACCCTGCATTGGGGGGCTGAATATACCTTGCCGGTTTACCGTCATCTGAAAATGGGCTTCCTTTCTACTTCTCGTTTTCAGGGCCGTCATTCTTGGACAGAAGCACGTATCTCTGCCAATGTATCGCCTTTGTCTTGGTTTGAAGCTTCTTTGAACTACGCACTTTCTAATTTTGGTTCCAGCACAGGACTGATGTTGAATTTCCATCCAGAAGGTTTCAATTTCTTTGTGGCTGCAGATGTGCCAATGGGAAAATATACACCGAAGTATTGGATTCCGATAAACCGTTTCTCTGCAAACGTGAATCTGGGCATTAATTTTTCTTTTGGTCCGAAACATAAACCTTAATATCATTGTATGGAGGTTCAGTCCTTTACATCCTCTTTGGGATATATTATTTTGATTTCCTAAGATATAAAAAGTGAGGGAGACGGCTCAGTTTGGGCTGAGCGAAGTTTGGGCTTGCCCGATTTTTTTGCAGACACAAAAAAGGCCATCTCAAATTATATTTCAATTTGAGACAGCCTCTTCTGGAGTCGTTATCCATTCTTTATTTTTGTACTTTCAAGGAGAACTTCTTGAAGTAAACTTGAGTCTCCTGTCCGGATTTATGGGTCAGACGGACATACTTCAAGGAGGTGTCAGTCGGGATGGAAGCAGTGATTTCCGTTTTTTCGGCTGCCTGTGACAGAGGAACGACCTGCCACTCCTGACCGTCACGGCTCACTTCCAGCGTGAATTGCGGAGCTACTCCCGGGGTACCTAAGTCCATGGTCAGGGCCTCGAAGTGTACCGGTTGGTCTACGGCAATCTGTAGCATGGCACCGGCTGGCCATTTGATGACCTCATTGGATGGTGACACATTCACGTTCTGATGGCGGGCGCGTACTACCTGATTCTTCAGTTGAGGTACATCACTGGTCAGCGTGTAAGGGTTGTATTCGGCCTTGGTTTCCAAGTGGGTTTTATATTGTGCATTATAGGCACTGGTTACTTGCGTGTATACTTGGTTCAAAGTAGGTAGCAGGATGAGGCTTCCCACTTTCACTCCCGGCTGGTATGGGTTTTGGTTTTCAGTCATATCCAGTTCATACATCTGCGTTTGCAAGGCGCGGGCACGGTCGTAATAGGTCTTGAAAGCAGTGTCTTTTCCATCCAGTGCTTTGACCATTTGTAGTACACACTGGCCGTATTCACCGAGTAGCTTACCTTGTTTCAGCCAAGGACGCATCTCGTGGATGAGGGCGGGATTTTCGTTGTCGGCCAAAAGTATATCGCAGGCCGTTTCCAGGCGCATACATTCCCGGAGCACACTGTCAATCGCCTCGGTATGGTGCATATCTTGTGCTAGTGCTTTCAGCATCGGCTGCAGAGGAACACTCTCGTCGCGGCGGAATCCATGCCCGTTAGGTCCTAAATCTGAACAGTGTGTGGCAAAGGTTTCCAAATAGGCGGATTTCTGGGGCAGCAGGTTCTGAATGGCGTGCTTCCATGACGGGATGCTGTCGTAAGTGTCCAGGTTCCAGGTGTAGTCGGCTACGCTGTACAACGCAATTTTGGAAGATTCCGCGTGTTCCATCGGGTTGGATACGAAGCCGGACATATCGTCCTGGATACCTTTGGCATTGCCGTATACTGGCCCTAGGAGCAGATGATCGCGCACATAGTCGTTTACCGGGAAGTTCCACCAGATATAGGCTTTACGCTTGATGAGCGGGTTGATCCAGTCCAGCGTCGGTTTGTCGATGCAGGCAATCACCCGGTCGCCGGTCCACATGACATGGATGCTGGGATTGAGTTTCTCTCCCAAGGTAGTCAGATACCCACCTTTCACGTTCGACCAACTCTTGTTGTATTCCGTAGGACACATCACCAGAGGGCTCACATCGTGTTTCTTCTGGATAAAATGGTTGTCAATGTAGTTCAGCAGTTCAGCTTGGCGTACGGGCTCTGTACCGTCGCCTGAAATATCGTCGAAGAACACGGCAAAGGAGCGTACTCCCAACTGGTACATGGCTTCGAATTTCTGAATCAGGGCATCGCGGTCGGCATCTGTCCATTTAATGTCCTTTCCCGGATGAATGGCCCATACGAAGTTCACTTCGTGGCGGGTAGCCTGCTCGATGAGCTCATGAATCTGAGCCGCTTCCTTTTCCGGATAAGGCTTTCGCCAATTGGGGGAAGAGTGATACGGGTCGTCTTTCGGGCCATAGATATACGTATTCATTTTGTTCTTTCCGTAGAATTCGATTTGGTGCATACGGGCTTCGTGGCTCCAGGGAGTTCCGTAGAATCCCTCCACCACACCACGGAAGGCAATGTCGGGATAGTCCTGAATGGTACAAATGCTCAAATCGCCTTGACGTACCATCTGTGATAAGGTCTGCACGCCGTAGAAGGTACCTCGTGCATCTGCACCGGCAATCACGATACTGTTGTCGTTCACTTCTATAAAATAACCTTCTTTGTGCGATGGAATTTTTTTTGCATATTTCTTAATAGCTTCATCGCCTTTCTTGCCGAGAATAATTTTGAATTCGGTCTTTCTCTGTTTGTTGGGGAGAAACTGTTGCAGGGCTTCGACGGCATGCGGGCAGCTGCCTTCGCTCAGGATGAGCTGGTAAGATTGCGGTACGACTATGGTTTTTCCCTGTTTGTCCGATTTAAACTCTTGGACCTTGGGCTGAAGCAAACTGGCATCGGTTTGTGCCAGAATAGGTGTGGTACCCAAAACCATGTAGAATAAAGGAAGTAAATAATGTTTCATGGATTTTATTAGATATTGGGATAATAAATGAGATTGCAAACATACATAAATTGGAGCATCCTTACAAAAAACTGTATAAAAAAAGGAAGAGGCTGTTCAACTGAAAAGCTCCTTCCTTTTGTTCGTATTATTTTATTGTATTCGTTCAAGTAGGCTTTGATGTATTTTTTATTCCCGAAGTGTACCCTTTTTCCTTAAGCAGGAATTGTTTTTTTCTGATTCAGCAGTGTGGGGCTTATCCAAACAATTCCCGGAAAGCTTCTTCCACTTTTCTGACCGGCACAAGTTCTATTTTGATTTTCTTGCGGTCAATGCCTGAAAGGTTGTGCTTGGGGATAAGCATCCGCTGGAATCCCAGTTTTTCGGCTTCACTGATGCGCTGTTCGATGCGGTTGACCGGACGGATTTCTCCACTCAGGCCTACTTCGCCTGCCATGCAAACTCCCGTTTCAATTTCAGAATCCATGTTGCTGGAAAGAATGGCACTGATGACGGCCAGGTCGATGGCCGGGTCGTTGACCTTCAGTCCTCCGGCAATGTTCAGGAACACGTCTTTCTGTGCCAGTTTGAAGCCGACCCGCTTTTCCAGTACGGCCAGTAGCATGTTCATGCGTCGGAGGTCGAAGCCGGTGGCAGAACGTTGCGGCATACCGTAGGCTGCCGTGCTGACCAATGCCTGGACTTCAATCAGGAAAGGGCGTACGCCTTCCACGGCTCCGGCGATGGCTACCCCGCTCATGCCCTCATGATCTTGGGTAAGTAGTAGCTCGGATGGGTTGCTCACTTGCCGTAGTCCGTCCTGCCGCATCTCGTAGATACCCAGCTCGGCAGTACTTCCGAAGCGGTTCTTGATGCTGCGTAGGATGCGGTACATGTAGTGCTGGTCTCCTTCGAATTGCAGCACCGTATCCACGATGTGTTCCAGTACCTTTGGTCCGGCAATGCTGCCTTCTTTGTTGATGTGTCCGATGAGGATGACAGGGGTACCGGTTTCTTTGGCAAACTTCAAGAGAGAGGCAGTACATTCTCTTACCTGTACGATGCTGCCGGGAGAGGAATCAATGTTTTCGGTAGAAATGGTTTGGATGGAGTCGATAATGACCAAGTCGGGAGCGGCATTTTTGATATGGGTGAAGATTTGTTCCAATGAAGTCTCACAGGCTATCAGCAGATTTTCATTCTCTGGATGAGGGATACGGACGGCCCGGAGTTTGAGCTGACGGGCGCTTTCTTCGCCGGATACATAAAGAATCTTTTTGTGGGCAAGCCGGAGTACGGTCTGAAGTACCAGGGTAGATTTGCCGATACCGGGCTCTCCGCCAATCAGAGTCAGAGAGCCTTGCACAAGTCCTCCTCCCAATACCCGGTTGAGTTCCTCGTCGCCCATGTCAATCCGCTGTTCCTCATCGGATGCGATATCTTTGAGAGGCTGAGGTTTGGAACGTACCGATTCAATGCCGTGCGCCACATGCTTGGCCACGGGGGCTTCTTTCCGGACCACTTCTTCTACAAATGTGTTCCACTGTCCGCAAGAGGGACATTTCCCGGCCCATTTCGGGGATTCTTGTCCGCAATTCGTGCAGACATATACTGTTTTTTCTTTTGCCATATTTGTCACACTAATTTCAGACAAAGGTACGAAAACTTATGTTTATTTCTGATTCTGCCAAAAAAATATCATTTAAATGTGCGTTTGTAGAAAAATGTTGTTATATTTGCCAGCAGAAAAACAATAATCTATGACTGAACGCTGTCTTCATATCATCTTGTTGAAGGGGCATGGGTATATGCCTTTTATTACTTCTGCCACAGGGATGACCCCTAGGGGGTAAAGGATAGTATGTTTGGTGTTTCTACGTGATACACGTCTGCGGATGCAGACAATTCAATTATTTTATTCATTCAACTTTAATTTAATTTATTGTTCCCATTCGGAAGGTGCAAGTTGCAACTGTCTCATGGGAATGAACCGGACTGTATGGGTTCGGATATAAAAAATAATGATAATCTATGAAAGTATTGAAATTCGGCGGCACATCCGTAGGTTCCGTCAATAGCATGTTAAGCGTGAAGCGTATTGTAGAAGGAGTGGATGACAAAGTGATTGTAGTTGTTTCCGCATTGGGAGGCATTACCGACAAGTTGATTTGTACTTCGAAAATGGCTGCTTCGGGCGATGATTCTTATGAAAAGGAAATGAAAGAAATCGTGAATCGCCATATAGAAATGGTGTACACGGTCATTCCGGCAGGAAGAGGCAGGGAATTGCTTCTGGATTTGGTGAATGAACTGCTAAGCGAATTGAAGGATATTTTTCAGGGGATTTATTTGATTCGGGATCTTTCTCCCAAGACTTCGGCTACTATTGTGAGCTATGGAGAACGGCTGTCTTCCATTATCGTAGCTACCTTGATTCAAGGAGCTGTGTGGTTCGACTCCCGTACATTTATCAAGACAGAGAAAAAACATAACAAGCATATTCTGGATTCGGAACTTACCAATCAGCTGGTACGTGAGACATTCAGCGAAATTCCAGACGTATCCGTCGTGCCGGGATTTATTTCGACCGACAAGAATACCGGTGAGGTCACCAACCTGGGACGGGGTGGTTCGGATTATACGGCTTCTATCATTGCGGCAGCATTGGATGCGGACATTTTGGAAATTTGGACGGATGTGGATGGCTTTATGACAGCCGATCCGAAGGTTATCAGTACGGCTTATCCGATTAAGGAGCTGAGCTATGTGGAAGCCATGGAGTTGTGCAACTTCGGGGCGAAGGTGGTGTATCCACCGACCATTTATCCGGTGTGTCACAAGAATATTCCGATTCTGATTAAGAATACGTTCAATCCGGAGGCACCAGGTACTATCGTCAAGCAGGATGCAGACCATTCTTCCAAGCCTATCAAGGGTATTTCGTCCATCAACGATACTTGCCTGATTACCATGACCGGTCTGGGTATGGTGGGCGTGATTGGAGTCAATCACCGTATTTTTAAGACCTTGGCAGAGAATGGCATCAGTGTGTTCCTCGTTTCGCAGGCTTCTTCCGAGAACTCTACTTCCATCGGAGTAAGAAATGAAGATGCAGAACTGGCTTGTGAAGTATTGAATGAGGAATTTGCCAAAGAAATAGAAATGGGAGAAATTTCTCCGATGAAGGCAGAAGGCAATTTGGCCACTGTAGCCATTGTGGGTGAGAATATGAAGCATACACCGGGTATTGCCGGTAAACTGTTCGGTACCTTGGGACGAAACGGCATCAATGTCATTGCCTGTGCGCAGGGAGCTTCGGAAACCAATATCTCTTTTGTGGTAGACGGTGCTTCTTTACGGAAAACATTGAACGTGATTCACGATTCGTTCTTTCTGTCAGAATACCAGGTCTTGAATTTGTTTATTTGTGGCACAGGAACAGTGGGTTCCAGCCTGATAGAGCAGATTCATGGTCAGCAGGAGAAATTGAAACAGGAACGGGGATTGAAACTGCATGTGGTAGGAATTGCCAACGGACATAAGGCGTTGTTTACCCGTGCAGGAATTGATTTGGAGCATTTCAGGGAGGAATTGGATGAAAAAGGTTCTCCTTCATCTCCGCAGGTGCTCCGGGATGAGATTGTAGGGATGAATATCTTCAATTCGGTATTTGTGGATTGTACTGCCAGTCCGGATATCGCGGCCCTCTACAAGGACTTGTTGAGTCACAACGTATCGGTAGTGGCTGCCAACAAGATTGCGGCTTCTTCGGAATATGATATTTATGCGGAATTGAAGAAAATAGCCCGTCAGCGGGGAGTCAAGTTTCTGTTTGAAACTAACGTAGGAGCGGGATTACCGGTTATCAATACCATCAACGACCTGATAAACAGTGGAGATAAGATCTTGAAGATTGAAGCGGTGGTAAGCGGTACGTTGAACTATATCTTCAACCGTATCAGTGCCGACATGCCGTTGAGTGCGACCATCCGTCAGGCGAAGGAAGACGGTTATTCAGAACCCGATCCGCGAGTAGACTTGAGTGGAAAGGACGTTATCCGGAAACTGGTAATTCTGGCTCGTGAAGCGGGTTATCGTTTGAACCAGGAAGACGTGGAAACTCATCTGTTCATTCCTAATCAATATTTTGAAGGTACGCTGGATGATTTCTGGAAGAACATTCCCAAATTGGATAAGGAATTCGAAGAGCGTCGCCGCGAAGTGGAACGGGAAGGAAAACGCTGGCGCTTTGTAGCCAGTCTGGAAAGCGGACATGGAAAAGTGGCTTTGCAGGAAGTGGACAGCAACCATCCGTTCTATAATCTGGCGGGTACTAATAACATTATTCTGCTCACCACCGAACGTTACAATGAATATCCGATGCTGATTCAAGGCTATGGAGCGGGTGCTAGTGTAACCGCTGCAGGAGTATTTGCGGATATTATGAGCATTGCCAATATTTAAAACAGACAGTCATGAAACATCTTATTATATTGGGCGACGGCATGGCCGACTGGGCTGTTCCGTCGCTGGGAGGAAAGACCCTGTTGCAGTATGCACAGACTCCTTATATGGACAAACTGGCACGCATGGGACGTACGGGTATGTTGAAGACCGTAGCCGACGGATTTCATCCTGGGAGTGAGGTGGCCAATATGTCGGTAATGGGATATGACCTGCCCAAGGTTTACGAAGGCCGTGGGGTGCTGGAAGCTGCTAGTATCGGAGTAGACCTTCAGGAAGGGGACATGGCCATGCGGTGTAACATCGTATGTGTGGAAGGAGATATTTTGAAGAACCATTCTGCCGGGCATATCACGACCGAGGAAGCCGATGAACTGATTCGTTTCCTGGATGAAAAACTGGGCTCCGACCGTATTCATTTCTATACCGGTGTGCAGTATCGTCATCTGCTGGTGATAAAAGGAGGAGACAAACGGCTGGCCTGTGTGCCTCCGCATGATATCCCTTTGCAGCCTTTCCGCCCGAATTTGGTGAAGGCTTTGTGTCCGGAAGCACAGGAAACAGCCGAATTGTTGAATGATTTGATTTTGAAGTCACAACAACTGCTGCCCACTCATCCGGTCAATCTGAAACGGGTGGCGGAAGGAAAGGACCCGGCTAATAGCATCTGGCCTTGGAGCCCGGGATACCGTCCGCAGATGGAACCCTTGGCCGAGAAATATCCGTCCATCCATAAGGGAGCGGTGATTACGGCGGTCGATTTGATTCGGGGTATCGGGCGTTATGCCGGTTTGCGCTGCATTGATGTGGAAGGGGCCACCGGACTATACAATACCAACTACGAAGGAAAAGCCCAGGCAGCCATTGAAGCCTTGAAAACCGACGACTTTGTGTATCTGCATGTGGAGGCCAGCGATGAGGCCGGACATGAAGGAGATGTGCCGTTGAAGTTGCAGACGATTGAAAATCTGGACCGTCGGATTGTGGGGCCGGTCTATGAGGCGGTGAAACAATGGGATGAACCTGTCGCTATTGCGGTGTTGCCCGACCATCCTACTCCTTGCGAGTTACGGACACATACCAATGAGCCTATCCCGTTTTTGATTTATTATCCGGGTATTGTGCCCGATTCCGTGCAGACCTATGATGAAATAAGCTGTAAGGAAGGCGGATACGGCTTGATGGAAAAAGACGAGTTTATGAATTTATTTATGCACATTCAGTAACAAATTGCAATATGAAGTATTACAGTACAAACGGAAAAGCGCTGGACGCTACTTTGGAAGAGGCTGTAGTGAGAGGACTGGCTTCTGATAAGGGCTTGTATATGCCTCGCGAGATAAAGGCATTGCCGCAGTCTTTTTTTGACGAGATTGATACGCTTTCTTTCCCTGAGATAGCTTATAAGGTGGCCGATGCCTTCTTTGGAGAAGATGTACCTGCAGAGACTCTGAAACAGATTGTATATGATACCTTGAATTTCGATGTGCCGGCAGTGAAGGTGAAAGATAATATTTATTCTTTGGAACTGTTTCATGGACCGACGCTGGCGTTTAAGGATGTAGGCGGTCGTTTTATGGCGCGTCTGCTGGGGTATTTTATCCGCAAGGAAGGGAAAAAGCAGGTCAATGTGCTGGTGGCCACTTCGGGTGATACGGGAAGTGCCGTGGCAAACGGTTTTCTGGGAGTAGAAGGTATCCATGTATATGTGCTCTACCCGAAGGGAAAAGTCAGCGAGATTCAGGAAAAGCAGTTTACTACCCTCGGACATAATATTACGGCCATTGAGGTGGACGGTACGTTCGATGATTGCCAGGCACTGGTGAAGAGTGCGTTCATGGATAAGGAATTGAACGAACACATGCAGCTCACTTCCGCCAACTCCATTAATGTGGCCCGTTTCTTGCCTCAGGCATTTTATTATTTCTATGCCTATGCGCAGATGAAGAAAATCGGTAAAGCCGACAATTTGGTAGTCTGTGTACCGAGTGGAAATTTCGGGAATATCACTGCCGGGTTGTTTGGCAAGCGCATGGGACTCCCCGTGAAGCGTTTCATTGCCGCCAATAACCGGAATGACATATTCTATCAGTACCTGAAGACAGGGAAATACAGTCCACGTCCTTCTGTGGCTACAATTGCCAATGCCATGGATGTGGGCGACCCAAGTAACTTTGCCCGTGTATTGGATTTGTACGACGGCAGCCATGAGGCCATCGCTTCCGAAATCAGTGGAGAAACCTATACCGATGACCAGATTCGGGAAACGGTACAGAAGGTGTATGAAGAAACGGGTTATCTGCTGGATCCCCATGGGGCATGCGGATACCGGGCTTTAGCGGAAGAACTGAAGGAGGGCGAAGTGGGTGTATTCCTGGAGACCGCTCATCCGGCCAAATTCTTGCAGACTGTAGAAAGTATCATTGGGGTAGAGGTGAAAATACCGGAAAAACTTCAGGCCTTCATGAAAGGAACCAAACAGAGCATACCGATGTCAAAAGATTTTGCGGCTTTCAAGGCTTACCTGATGAAGCAGTAATTGTTCGGACGCAGACTAGGATAAGAGTAAGTTCTCAGTACTTCCTAGGAAGTACTTTAGTACTGCCTAAGAAGTACTGCAGTACTTTCAGGGGAGTACTCCAGTACTTTAAAGGAAGTACTGAGTTGACAGCATATCATAAACTCAGCTTTTCCAACTGCTTGAATAGTAGTGGTTTGGCTGATGAAAAAAAGGAAGGGATCATTCAAATGGAAATGAACGGTCCCTTCCTTTTTAGGTTATGTTTTTTCTTTTTAAAGATGAAGCTTCAGGGTCACAAATTTCTTGATGAACTCTACGGTGCCGTCAATCCCCAATACGGAGGAGTCAATACATAAATGATAAGTAGCTGCCGCTCCCCATGTCTTGTAACTGTAATAATTGTAGTAAGACGAACGTTTCTTATCGGCTTTTTCCATCAAGTCTTCTGCATCTTCGGCACTGATGTGGTGCAGTTTCATCAGTCGTTCGATACGGGCTTCGGGAGAGGCCGAAACAAAGACATTGGCACATCGCGGGTGGTCGCGGAGAATATAATCCGCGCAGCGTCCGACAAACAGGCACGATTGCTTTTCAGCTAGCTGACGGATGACATCACTCTGAATCTTGAACAGAGAGTCGTTGCTCAAGTAGGAATTGTAGGGATAGGCTCCCTCCGTGATGAACGGGAACCGCGTGCCGAACAGTCCTCCCAAAATAGTCTGAGAGGCTTTTTCGTCTGCTTTCTCGAAAAATTCCTTGCAGAGTCCACTTTCCTCCGAAGCCAGATTGATCAATTCCTTATCATAAAAAGCAATGCCTAGTTCATTCGCCAGTTTCTCACCAATCTCTTTTCCGCCACTTCCCAGCTGACGTCCGAGATTAATCACATAATGTCCGTCCATAGTGTAACTTCTTTAGTTTGATATAAAGCAAATATAAATCATTCTACGGAAAAATGCGACTTTTTTATCGTTTATTTTCGTCAGCGCTTGGATTGGGCTGCATGTTGTTGCTTGAATTGTTTGAATTGGGCATAGAGCATGGTGCCTGCAATGATACTGGCTGTGATATCTGAAATCGGCATGCTGTACCACACGCCTTCTACTCCCCAAAAGAGAGGAAGAATTAGCAGGCAGGGAATCAGAATCAGGACCTGTCGGCTCAGAGAAAGGATGATGGCTTTCTTGGCCATACCGATGCTTTGGAAGAAGTTGGAGGTCACCATCTGAAAACCGATGATGGGGAAAAACAGGACGACCACCTGCAATCCTTTTGCGCTCAGCTGTATGAGCTGTGCATCCGTTGTAAAGGCCGATACGGCCAGTTCTGGCATCAGTTCTCCCACAAGGAAGCCGCTGGTCGTTACAATGGTGGCGGCGATGACGGTATATTTCATGACTTGGTTTACCCGATGGTAGTGCTGGGCACCGAAATTATAGCCGGCAATGGGCTGCATCCCTTGGTTCAGTCCCATCACAATCATGACAAATAAAAATACAATGCGGTTGACAATGCCAAACGCGCCGATAGCCAAATCCCCATCATACAGTTTTAATCCCTTGTTGATAAGGATGACGATGAAGCAGGAAGCCAGGTTCATGAAGAAGGGAGCCAGTCCGATACCGATGATGTTTTCCACCAGTGTTGTCTTGAGCCGATAAATCCCTCTTTTCAGATGCAGAAGTTCATTCTTGTTACAGAAAATCTTGATGAGCCAGCATAAGGAAATAACCTGAGCCAGTACAGTGGCTATGGCGGCACCTTGGATTCCCATGTGGAAGGTATAGATGAACAGTGGGTCCAGCAGCGTATTGATGACCACGGTCAGGATAGTGGCTGCCATGGCCTTTTGCGGATGTCCGGCCGAACGCAGTACGGAGTTCAGTCCCAGGTACATGTGGGTAATGACATTCCCCAGAAGGATGGTAATCATGTAGTCTCTGGCATAAGGAAGGGTAGCATCGCTGGCCCCGAAGAAATACAGAATCGGGTCCAGAAACAGCAGGCAGACAAGGGTGAACAGTATCCCGATAATCAGGTTGAGTGATACTACATTTCCCAGAATCTGCTGGGCGGTAACATAATCCTTCTGTCCCAGTTTGACAGAAATGAGGGTGGAGGCTCCGACTCCTACCAGTGAGCCGAAAGCGGCGGCCAGGTTCATCAGCGGAAAGGTGATGGCCAGTCCGGAGATAGCCAATGGCCCGACTCCATGTCCGATGAAGATACTGTCTACCATGTTGTAGAGGGAGGAGGCGGTCATGGCAATGATGGCTGGGATGGCATATTGCATCAATAGTTTTCCAATTCTTTCTGTTCCCAGCTCAGTAGCTGTTCCTTTTTGTGACGTCATACTCTCTATTCTTTTTCTTATTAATTGTTATCCAGAAATCTTTAGATTCCCTAAAAAATCGCGCAAAGGTAAGTCTTTTTCCGGAATCAGGGAAAACTTTGTGTATCTTTGCGCTTCAAAAATAAAAGCTATGTGGATGAATGTGAATAGAGTAGGATTATTCTTTTGCCTGTTGGCCTGCTTGGGGAGCGCTTCAGCAGAGACTATGTACAAATATCGGGTCCAGCTTACGGACAAGAAAAAGACCGTTTATTCTTTGGAACATCCGGAGGAATTTTTGTCGTCGCGGGCATTGGCGCGTCGGGCGCATCAGGGATTGGCCGTCGATTCGACCGATTTGCCTGTCTGCCGTGTGTATATAGACCGTCTGAAGGAGCAGGGGGGAGAATATGTTTCTTCCAGCAAATGGAACAATACGGTACTGATGGAGGTACCCGATGAGTCGGTGGCCCTCCGTTTTCTGGATAATCCTTTCGTGCGTTCCGTAAAGAAAGTCTGGGTCTCTCCGGATTCCATTCCTGCCCGGGGAGCGGGACGGAAGGAGCTGGTAAAGAACCAGTGGAAAAAACAGGACGATTATTATGGAATGGCTTCCGAACAGATTAAAATACACAATGGAGACAGCTTGCATCTGGCAGGTTTCAAGGGACAAGGCATGCAGATTGCCGTGATTGATGCCGGTTTCTTCAATGTGGATGCCATGAAGATTTTTCATAAAACCTCCATCTTAGGTACACATGATTTTGTAAATCCGGATTCGGATATTTATGGAGAGCACAATCATGGCATGAAAGTACTTTCCTGCATGGCTGCCAATATGCCCCATGTAATGGTCGGGACTGCTCCCGAGGCAAGTTATTGGCTGTTGCGGAGTGAGGATAATGATACGGAACAGCCGGTGGAAGAGGATAATTGGGCGGCTGCCATTGAATTTGCCGACAGTGTAGGGGTGGATATCGTGAACACTTCACTGGGATATTACTCTTTTGACGATCCGATTGACAATTATACTTATCGGGAACTCGATGGACATACTTCTTTGATGGCGGCTTCTGCTTCGTATGCGGCCAAAAAGGGATTGTTGGTGGTGTGCAGTGCCGGAAATTCTGGTATGGACACCTGGAAAAAGATAACGCCTCCGGCAGATGCAGAGGATATTCTGACCATCGGGGCGATAGACAATATGGGAGTGAATGCCCCATTTTCTTCCATTGGCAATACGGCCGACGGACGTGTCAAGCCGGATGTCATGGCAATGGGGGTTCATTCGGCTGTAGTGGGTATCGACGGGGGGACTTCCTTTGCCAACGGTACGTCGTTTGCTTCGCCTACGTTCTGCGGACTGGTGGCTTGTTTGTGGGAGGCTTGTCCTTGGCTTACTGTCCGCCAGTTGATTGAGATTGTACATGAAGCTAGTGACCGTAATACCTATCCGGACAATATTTTCGGTTATGGAGTGACGGATATCTGGAAAGCCTATCAGCTGGGATTGAAACTGAAGAGCGGAAACGATGGAAAATAAACCTTTGTCTTTGCTGGAGCTGAATTCACTGGTCAGGAGGAGTATTACCTCCTGCTTGCCGGATGAATATTGGGTGCAGGCGGAACTGAGCGATGTACGCGTGAACTATTCCGGGCATTGTTACCTGGAGTTCGTGCAGAAAGATGCCACAGGCAATGCCCTGCTGGCCAAGGCTCGGGGGATTATATGGGCGAACGTATTTACCAGATTGCGGGCTTATTTTGAACGGGAAACCGGACAGGCTTTTGTGTCCGGACTGAAAGTGCTGGTCAAAGTCACAGTCGATTTTCATGAACTGTATGGTTATTCGTTGACGGTAGTCAATATCGACCCTACTTATACGTTGGGCGATATGGTACGTCGCCGGAAGGAAATTCTGCGTCAGCTGGACGAAGAGGGTATCCTGACACTCAATAAAGAACTGGAACTGCCGCTACTTACCCAGCGGATTGCCGTAATTTCATCGGCTACAGCTGCGGGGTATGGCGATTTCTGCAACCAGTTACAGCACAATGCCTTCGGCTTTGTGTTTTATCCTTATCTTTTTCAGGCGGTCATGCAGGGAGAGCAGGTGGAGCAGTCCATCATTCAGGCCCTCGACCGTATCAATGCCACGCGCGATCTTTGGGATGTAGTGGTCATTATCCGAGGGGGAGGAGCCACTTCCGATCTTTCCGGTTTCGACACTTACGAGCTGGCCGCGAACTGTGCCCAGTTCCCGCTTCCCATCATTACCGGAATCGGGCATGAACGTGATGATACCGTATTGGACCTGATAGCCCATACCCGTGTGAAGACTCCGACGGCTGCCGCCGAGTTCCTGATTAATCACCTGCGGCAGACGGCACAGGAATTGGAAGGATACGAGGAAATTATTTATGAAGAAGTTCCCCGCTTGTTGCAGCAAGAAAAGCAACGGTTGGAAGGTTTTGTCACGCGCATTCCCGGACAGGTGCAGATGCGTTTGCAGCGGGAGACCTTCCGGCAGGAGCGCTTCCAGAACCGGATAAAGACGGCTTGGCAGTCGCGTTTGCTGCAGGAAAATTACCGTTTGCAACTGATGCCTCGTGTACTTTCTGCCCTGCAGAACCGGGTGCAGCGCGAAACACATCGGCTGGAACTGCTGGCGCAACGGGTGTCTTCCGCTTCGCCGGAAGTCTTGTTGAAGAAAGGGTATAGTCTTACCTTGCTGAATGGAAAAGCAGTGACAGACGCTTCCTTGCTGAAACCGGGGGATGAAGTGGAGACCCGTCTGGCAAAGGGGCGATTCAGAAGTAAAGTAATCAAATGAAACAATGATATGGCAGCAAAGAAAGAAACCTACTCAGAGGCCATGAAGCGCCTGGAGGAAATCGTGGCCCGTATTGAAAGCAACGAACTGGACATTGACCAGTTGGGCGAATACTTGCAGGAGGCCCAAAAACTGATAAAGTTCTGTAAGAACAAATTGTATAAAGCCGATGCGGAAATCAAGAAGATTTTGGAAGAAGAAAGCGACGCACAAGCTTGAGCACTAAAAAAGCCAGACCGGGAAGTCTGGCTTTTTTAGTGGATAGGGTTATCGGATAATGGTCATTTCCTTGAGCAAGTGACCGGCACCCGCAAACTTGTCGATGATGAACAAGGTATAGCGGATGTCTACGCAAGCGGCTCGTTGCAACTGAGGATTGTAGGCAATGTCGCCGGTCAAGCCTTCATAGTTGCGGTCGAAGCCTGTACCGATGAGTTCTCCTTGGGCGTTGAAGACCGGAGAGCCTGAGTTTCCGCCCGTGTTGTCGGTAGCAGTGGCAAAGCAGACCGGCATACGTCCGTCGGGCATGGCGTAGGGGCCGAAGTCTTTCTTTTCATATAGTTCCTTCAGTTTGGCCGGAACCACAAATTCCGGGTTGTTCGGGTCTTCTTTTTCCATCACCCCTTTCAGGGTCGTGTAATACAGGTATTCTTTTCCGTCGGCCGGTTCGTAGGAACCGATTTTGCCATAAGTCAGACGCAGGGTAGAGTTGGCATCCGGATAGATAGGCTGTCCGTGCGCTTTTTTCAGTTGCAGCATACCTGCCACCCAAGTCTTGTGGGCCGCATTGTAGGCATTGGTCTCTTCCTGCATGGCCTCGCTGGTTGCCTGGTAACCGTCGCGTACGGAAGCGGCGTATTTCACCATCAGGTCGTTCTCCAGTTGAGCGGCATCCGGATGTGCCAGAAAAGCTTCCAATGCTTCCTGGCTTCTGAAGATAGACCGGTCGAAGCAAGCGTCTACAAAAGCATCCGTATTTCCCTGGAAGTCCTTGTCGATGGTCTGGAAGATGTCAATCCGTTGGGCTGCCGGAATCAGCCGGGCATACAAGGCGATGAGCTGCTTGGATACCTTGCGGTCCACTTCCGGATTATAGTCCTTGTTGAAGAACTTCTTTCCGGCTTCTCTCAGGTTGGCCACGGCTTCGTCAATGTCTTTCTGTTTCTGGCTTTCCAAGGCTGCTTTCAATGCTTCCGTATCCGGCACTTTGAAGAATTCCGTGCCCAACATCAGAGCCTCGTAAATGGCTTGCTGGTGATAGACTGCCTCATGGCGCTGTGCCACTATCTGCTTGATGGTTTCGTAGGCTTTCCGGTAGCTGTCGTTGCCGATGGAATCGCCGAAGGCCAGCAGTTGCTGCTGTTCCCGTTTCTTGCGGTCGAGCACCTTCAGGCGTACCAGTCCTTCGTTCATGCCGATGGCGTTCTTCCAGTAATTGGCCGATGACGCATACTTGGCCGCATACTGGATGCGCGTGTGCGCGTCCTTGGCCATTTCTTCGCCCAACCCCCGCAAGCGCACGCCGCGGATGGTGTCGCGCATGAAGTTGGTAGTCTGCATACGTTCCTCCACTTCGTCACTGATCATGTAACGCCAGTTACGTCCCGGAAATCCCATCACGAAAGTGAAGTCACCTTCTTTCACCCCTTTCAGGTTGATGGCGATGTGTTTCTTGACTTTCAAAGGTACGTTGTCCGCACTATATTTGGCCGGTTTGCCGTCCTTGTTGGCATAGATGCGGAAGATAGAGAAATCTCCGCAGTGGCGTGGCCACATCCAGTTGTCGGTGTCTGCCCCGAATTTCCCGATGGAAGAGGGAGGAGCTCCTACCATACGTACGTCCTTGTAGGAAGTTTTGACAAACAGATAATATTTGTTGGACCCGTAGAACGGTTTCAGCTCCAGGGTGGTGAATTCGTCGGTACGGATATGTTCTTTCTTGGCAAACTTTTCGGCCACTCCCGCCAGGAAAGACGGAGAAAGATAATTCGTTCCGTCCGGGTCTTTGGACTTCTTCAGCTGTTTCTGTACGTATTCCGTTACGTCGAGTATCCGGTCGATGAACGTCACGTTCAGTCCTTCGCAAGGAAGTTCCTGCTCCCGCGTCATGGCCCAGAAGCCATCGGTCAGGTAGTCATGTTCCACCGAGCTGTGCTGTTGGATATATCCGTATCCACAGTGATGGTTGGTCAGTACCAGTCCTTCGGAAGAAATGACCTCTCCGGTACATCCTCCTCCAAAGTGTACGACTGCATCTTTCAGGCTGATATTGTCCGGGCTGTATACCTTGTCGATGGTGATATCCAGTCCCAGGTCCTGCATCACAGCCGCATTCTGCTGCTTCAGGTCGGTCAGCATCCACATTCCCTCGTCCGCATGGGCGGCGAGGGTGAATGTGGCAAATAAAGTGAGTAAAAACTTATGCTTCATTATTCTACGATGGTCATTTCGTCAATCAGGTTCTTGCAACCTCCCAGTTTTTCTACGATGAACAGCACGTAGCGGATATCTACGGCGATGCAGCGCTGGAGGTTGTTGTCGAAGTTGATGTCGCCGGAAAGAGATTCCCAGTTACCGTCGAAAGCGGCTCCAATCAGTTCTCCGTTGCCGTTCATCACCGGAGAACCTGAGTTACCGCCGGTAATGTCGTTGGTGGTCAGGAAGCAGGTCGGCATTTCGCCATTCGGCAAGGCATAACGTCCGTAGTTCTTGGTGGCGTACAGTTCTTTCAGCTTGGCCGGAACCACGAATTCCGGATTGTTGGGGTCTTCCTTTTCCATCACGCCTTTCAGGGTTGTGTAGTATTTGTAGTGGATTCCGTCTTTCGGATCGTACGATTTCACGTTACCGTAAGTCAGACGGAGGGTGAAGTTGGCATCCGGAGCTTTCGGAGTCGGTGCGTACATTTCGCAAAGACCGCGTACATAGGTTTTGTGCAGCAGGTTGATGTCGCCGTTTGCCTTGTCCAGTTGGTCGGCCAGTTCCTTGTACTTCTTGTTGACGGCATTGGCATATTCAGCCGACAAATCGTTCTGGATGGCTTCTGCAGTCGGATGTTCGATGAAGGCATTGAAATTCTTTTCATTAGCGAAGATGCTGTTATCGTAGAGGGCATCTACGTAGGCATCATAATCGCCTTTGAATGTGTTTTGAATGGTTTGATAGAAATCGGGCAGAGCTTCAGCCGGTACCTTCTCTGCATAAAGAGGCAACAAGACCTTGGCTACTTTCCGGTCTACTTCGTGGTCATAATCCTTGTTGTGGATATCGGCGTAGGCTTCCTTCAGAGTAGCGATGGCTGTGTCGATGTCTTTTTTCTTATTCTTTTTCAGTGCGGAAGCCAGATTCTGCAAAGCTTTCATCTTGGAACTGTGTGTAAATTCAATGCCGCTTCTGAAAGTTTCGGTAAAATAAGTCAGCTGGGTACGGAGCGGAGTCACACGCTTTACGTAGTCATCAATTTTGCCGACTACAGCTTCATAGTCTGCATTCTGTTTTTCTTTGGCAAAAGCAGCGAATTTTGCTTCCTGTTCAGCCTTTGTTTCCAATACGTGGTTGTCTACGATGGCCTTGTTCATGCCGATGGAGTTTTTCCAGTAGTTGCTGGAGCTGGCAAACTTGCTGGCATACTGGATACGTACCTTGTCGCTGGCAGCCATTTCCTTGCGGAGGATATTCTGGCGGGCTTCACGCACCGTGATACGCGGAATGTTGGTACCTTCCATGCGCAGACGTACCTCACTTTCAGTCAGGTAACGGCTGGTGCTTCCGGGGAATCCCATAATCATGGCATAGTCGCCTTCCTGCAGTCCCTTCAAAGAAATCGTCAGGTGTTTTTTTACTTTCAAGGGCACATTGTCCTTGCTGTATTCAGCCGGGTTTCCATTTTTGTCGGCGTAGATACGGAACATGGAGAAGTCGCCGGTGTGGCGCGGCCACATCCAGTTGTCGGTTTCTCCACCAAATTTACCAATGGATGAAGGGGGAGCGGCTACCATGCGGACGTCGCTGTAGGTCTTGATGAAGAACAGGTAGAATTTGTTTCCTTCATAGAAGGGAAGAGCTTGTGTGGAAATGCCCGGTTTCCCTTTCAGGTCACTCTTTTTCAGTTCTTCATCTGCCAGTTTCTTGAGGTATTTACTTCCGAAAGATTCGATCTCACTGACCTTACCTTTCTGTATGTCTTCGTTTACCTTATTGGTTACATCTACGATGCGGTCCACAAACTTGAAGGTCAATCCCGGAGTCGGCAGTTCTTCCTGATAACTCTTTGCCCAGAACCCGTCGGTCAGGTAATCGTGTTCCACGGAACTATGTTGTTGAATGGCATCATAGCCACAGTGATGGTTCGTCAGAATCAGTCCGTTGGGGGAAATAATTTCACCCGTACATCCACGTCCGAAGATTCCCACTGCATCTTTCAGGGTAATCTGGTCCGGGTTGTAGATATCCGCAATATCCATTTTCAAGCCTTGCGCTTTCATTCGGTCGGCAAGGTTCTGCTCCTGCATGAGTTGAAGCAGCCACATTCCTTCATCGGCTTTTGCCGGAGAGAAGACGGCACAAATAAGTGCGAGTGCGAGTACTTTAATTTTTTTCATATAGTGATGATTGTTAATATATCAAGGGACAAAAATAGTAAAAAAAAGCACAGCTTTTTCATGCAGGAAAATTAAAAGGTAATAAACCACTATCTTAGTATAAAATTTGATAATTTATTTCGACTCATCCTTGAAAGATTATACCTTTGCCGTCAAATTTAAAAGGTTAGAGCATGCATAAACTTTATTTTTTCCTGTTGTGTGCAATCCTTTGCGCCTCTTGCAGTAAGAAATATAAGATAGAAGGTACTTCATCTGTTTCAATGTTGGATGGTAAGATGTTGTTTATAAAGATTCCAGTGGGCAATCAATTGATGAACATCGATTCAGCAGAAGTAATTCATGGCTTATTCAAGATGCAGGGGAAGGTGGACTCTACGGTACTGGCCTCTTTGTTTATGGACGATGATTGCATTATGCCCTTGGTTATTGAGCCGGGTCATATCGACATTCAGATAGACAATGCCGGGATAACTATTAAGGGAACTCCATTGAACGATTGCTTTAATGATTTTGTGGTGCGGAAGAACTCGCTTGATGACCGTGCGTACGAAGTGGAGCATGAGGAGAGCCGGATGATTATGGACGGAAAGGACTTGCAGACAGTTCATGAGGAAATCCAGAAAAAACGCGAAGAGATTGCCGATGAGATGAATCAGTTGGCAAAGACATTCATCCAGGACAATTATGAAAATGTGTTGGGGCCGGGAGTGTTTCTGATGCTGGGAAACAGTATGCCTTATCCTTTCCTGACTCCACTGATGCAAGAAATTTTTGACGGTGCTCCAGAATCGTTCAAGAACAATTATATGATTCAGGAGTTTGTGTCGATGGCACGTGAAAATATGGCACGCATGCCGCAACATTAAAAGAATCGGGTAGAAAGTCTCCCTCCTACCCGACGATTCTTTTATTTCTTTTCTCTACTTTCTTCTTTATTTTGTTCCTTTGTATTTTTCCGGCAAATCCTTTTCAATGGCTTGATAAGACTCTTCCATCAGCAGGGTAAGATTTTCCTGACCTTTACCTTGTGGGTAAATAGGCTCATGGATGGTCAGTTTCAACGGATGCCACGACAGCAGTTTGCCGGTGCGGGGCAGCACGTCGAACGAACCGCTGATGGTCATGGGTACTACGGGCATTTGCAGCTGGTCGGCGATGAGGAAAGCTCCTTTCTTAAATTCATTCATGTGCCCCGTGAAAGTTCGTCTTCCTTCCGGGAATACCACGAGCGAAGTACCTCCCTGCAGTATCTTTTCGGCCCGTTTGATGGTTTCGTATACTTTTCGCGGACTGGATTTGTCGACGAAGATGAATCCGGCCGATTCACAGGCTTTACCTACAAACGGAATGTTGCGCAGGCTTTTCTTCATCATCCATTTGAAATTTCTTCCCAGAAAACCATAAATCAGGAAAATATCGAAAGCTCCTTGGTGGTTGGCTACAAACACGTACGACGTCTTGTGGTCTATATGCTGATGCCCTTCCACTTTCACCGGGAGCAGAAACAGGAAGCAGGTAAGCTGTGACCATATCTTGCCCGGGTAGTATCCCCAGAAATGGCCGTTGCCGAGCCAGCATCCCAGCATGGTGGTCAGTGCCGTCAGGATGGTCAGTACAAGAAAAATGGGTAGTCCGATACAGATTTGATAAATAATGTATAAGAATCTCATAAATGGTAGTGGTTATTTGATTGTTGTTTTGAGTTAATTCGCTTTCTTTAAAGTGATGACCGTAATCTCCGGCCAGGCTCCCAACCGCATGGGAAAGAGCACATAGCCCAGTCCGATGTTGACATACAAGCCACGATTGCCTTCCAGATACAATCCCCGGTGTTCCGGATAGATGAATTTGGATACGGAAAAGCCGAACAGACTGATTTGCATGTCGTGGGTGTGTCCCGACAAGGTCAGCTGTACGGATGTGTCCGGAAGCACTTTTCTCCGCCAGTGGGTAGGGTCGTGGCTGAGCAGCACGGTGAACATGCCGTCGGTTCCTTTCAGGGCCTTGGGCAGGTCTCCCCGGTCGGGGAAGGGAGGTTTTCCGCTGTTTTCTACTCCCGCCAGGGCAAGAGAGTCCTTACCTTTATATATAATATGTGAATCGTTCAGCAGCATTCTCCATCCCATACGGTTTTCGCGGGCAACCAGACTGTCTACATTGGCCAGGCGGTCATGCTCGGTGTCCCACTTCACGTAGGTGCCGTAATCGTGATTTCCTAATACGGCATACACGCCATCGGGCGCTTTCAGTTGGGAGAATATCGGCATGAACTCCACCAGCTCGTCGGCTCGGCTGTTGACCAGGTCGCCGGTAAATACGGCCAGGTCGGCTTTTTGTTGGTTACAGAGGGCAATGGCTTTCCGAAGCGCTTCCCCGTTGCCTTTCCAGCTTCCGGAATGAATGTCCGACAGCTGCAGGATGCGGTAGCCGTTGAAGGCTTCCGGTAGGTCGGGCGAACAGAAAGTCACCTCTTTCACCTGAAAATATTCCTTGCCTTTGAGGGCACCGAACAGGATGTATCCGAAAACGAGTACGGCTGGAATCAAGGAGATTTTCCCATGGGGAACAGGCCGGCGGATGAGTTTCTGGAGCAGTCTCAGCAAGATGCTGGTCAGCATGAAGAGGGTCTTCGGAATGGTGACACACAAGGCCACAATCAGGTACGTTCCGAAATACTCATGCAATTGGTCGTGCCCGATAAGGAATACTACCAGAATCAAGAGCAGCACGAGGGTCGGCCACCAGAATCTCTGCTTCCATTTTTTATTGTGCCAGTGCGACAGATAGGTCTTGCAGATATACCAGTCGGGCAAGAGGAACAAGGCCAGAAACAGAAGTGATACTCTTAATAGAATCATATTGGCAGGTTTAAATGGGGTTAGGATTGTAAGTTGGCAGTCAGGTATTTGCGTAACACGTCGGGCTCCATTTGCCGTCGGACAGCATAATCCATGAGCTGTTCTTCATCGATTTTTCCCACGGCAAAATAGCGGGAAGCCGGATGCGCGAACATCAGTCCGCATACCGACGCATGCGGCTGCATCATCCCGTTCTCGGTGAGGCGGATGCCGATGCGTTTCATGTCGATGAGGCGGTCGAGCAGGAAGCTGACTGAAATATCCGGCAGGGAGGGATAGCCCACGGCAGGACGGATACCCTGATAATCTTCGTTCAGAAGCTGCTTCATGGTGAGATGCTCGTCTTTGGCATATCCCCAAACCTCCTTGCGCACGGTTTCGTGTATCTTTTCGGCAGCTGCTTCTGCCAGGCGTTCTCCCAGCGTCTTGATGAGCAGGGCCTGGTAATCGTCGTGCAGGAACTCTTCTTCCATGGCCGGGTCGATGGTGGTGGCAAATCCTCCCACCGTATCCTTGATGCCCGATGAGAGCGGGCGCACAAAGTCACTCAGGCAAAGAAACGGGTCATCAGGACGTACACGGGTCTGCTGGCGAAGCAAGGGGAACGACATCCCCTCCAAAATCAGGTTGTCTCCGTCGGCATTGGCCTCCATAAGTCGGTAGATGGCATAAACGCCGTATTTTCCGTCAATGTGGTTGAGCATGCGTACAGCTTCCTTATGCAATTGCATGGCTTCGGCAGCCTTGGCACGGTCGGTTTCCGGGAAAGAAGCCAGCCAGCCGGCCCGGCAGGCATCACAGCCATGAATGTCGGCAATGGTGGCGAAACGAGGCTGGAATCCCCACGCATGGAAGAAGTAAATCCAGTTGATGTATTCAGCCAGGTCGTGTATGTCGTAACGGACGGTGGTGATGTCTGTTTTCATGCGGTTTCTTTTATCGTTCAAATTTCAGGGCTTGTCCGCGGTGAGCCTTGTCTACCTTTCCATTCTCATAAACTACCGCTCCGTTGACAAAGGTTTTCTCTACTTTCCCGTGGAACGTACGTCCTTCCATCGGGCTCCAGCCACACTTGCTTTCAATGCTGTCGGTAGTGACGGTCCATTCCTTATGAGGATTCAGCAGCACCAGGTCGGCCTGGTATCCCGGTCGGATGAAACCTCTCCGGCTGATTTGGAAGAGCTGGGCAGGCGCGTGACACATTTTCTGTACCAGTTGTTCCATCGAAAGCAATCCTTCATGCACCAGTTCATAGATGCTCACCAGCGAGAACTGCAGGGTTGGCATGCCGGAAACCGCTTTCAGCGCACCACCTTGTTTCTCCGACAGCAGGTGAGGGGCGTGGTCAGTGGCAATCACGTCAATCAGGTTCGTGGTCAATGCCTTTCTCAGGGCATCGCGGTCGGCTTTCGTCTTGATGCTCGGGTTGCATTTGATGCGGGCTCCCAAGCGGGCATAGTCCTCGTCGCAGAACATCAGGTGTGACACACAGGCTTCCGCCGTGATTTTCTTTTCGGTCAGCGGACGGTCTTCCAGCAGGCCCAGTTCGCGTGCCGTACTGATGTGCAGAATGTGCAGGCGGGCTCCGGTTTCCTTGGCCAAAGCTACGGCCAGTGAGGAAGAACGGTAGCAAGCCTCCTCATCCCTTACCAGCGGGTGGAAAGAAATGTCGAGGTCCTCTCCATATTCTTGTTTGTAGCGTTCGGTATTCTGACGGATGGTGTTCTGGTCCTCACAATGCGTGGCAATCAGCATACCCGCTTCCGAAAATATCTTTTTCAGTGCCTCCATGCGGTCTACCAGCATGTTGCCGGTGCTGGCTCCCATGAAAAGCTTCACGCCGCATACCCGGGTCTTGTCCAGTTCCTTCAGCAAGTGGGTGTTGTTGTTCGTGGCGCCAAAGTAGAACGAATAGTTCACGATGCATTTGGTGGCGGCATCCTGGAATTTGTTGTCCAGTGCTTCCAAGGTAGTGGTCTGCGGGTTGCAGTTCGGCATATCCATGAAAGAGGTGACTCCACCTGCCGCAGCCGCAGCCGTTTCGGTGGCCATATCTGCCTTCTGTGTCAGTCCCGGATCGCGGAAATGTACATGGTCGTCTATCACTCCTGGCAGCAGGAAGCATCCTTGTGCATCAATCTGTTCGTCACATTCGGTTGCAGGTTTCCCTTCTCCTTCGATAATCTCTTGGATTTTCTCTCCTTCAATAACCACGGAACCGGCAAACCGGCGTCCTTCGTTTACAATGATTGCATGATGTATCCACGTACGTTTCATAAACTCTATTTTCAATTACAATTTTTGGGGTATTTCTTGAACCAGCTGTCCCATTTCAGCTGGATGACGCCGAACACGGCCTCTCCGAAAATGCTGCTGTTCATCTTGGAAGTGCCCAGTTCACGGTTGATAAAGATGACAGGTACTTCGGTGATATGGAAGCCGCATTTGAAGGCTGTGAATTTCATTTCAATCTGGAAGGCATAACCTTTGAAACGGATGCGGTCCAGATGAATGGTTTCAAGCACTTTGCGGCGGTAGCAGACGAAGCCGGCAGTGGTGTCGTGAATGGGCAGGCCGGTGATGAACCGCACGTATTTGGAGGCGAAGTACGACATCAGGACTCTTCCCATTGGCCAGTTGACCACATTGACTCCGCTCACGTAGCGTGAGCCGATGGACACATCCGCGCCGTCGTCGTGGCAGGCTTTGTAGAGCCGGGGCAGGTCGTTGGGATTGTGACTAAAGTCGGCGTCCATTTCGAATATGTAGTCATACCCATGTTCGATAGACCATTTGAAGCCGGTGATGTAGGCTGTTCCCAGTCCGAGTTTGCCTTTCCGTTCAATCATGAACAGGCGTTCGGGAAATTCTTTTTGCAGTCGGCGAACGATGTCGGCCGTACCGTCGGGAGAATTGTCTTCGATGACCAGAATGTGGAAACATTTTTCCAGTCCGAATACTGCCCGGATGATATTTTCGATATTTTCCTTCTCGTTATAAGTAGGAATTATCACAATACTGTCACTTGTCTGCATGGTGTTTTTATTATGTCGTGCAAAGATAATAAGAACTCGTGAAATTTGTGATATAATTAGGGAAATATCGGGCTGTGTTCAGGCCTAAATTATCCTTCGCAAAAACGCTTAGGCGTTTGCTTTTAAACGTCGAAGCGTTTCATCTGAAACGTCTAAGCGTTTTACTTCAAACGTCGAAGCGTTTTGTCTCAAACGCCGAAGTGTTTTGTTTGAAACGCTTCGACGTTTTCAAAAGGGCATTTTGTGTCCTGAAAAAAGGTCGTCAGAAGGAATGAAATCTTGTCTTTCTGCATGCTTGTTGTTGGTTGTGTCATTCTTAATTTTTGTAAAAAAAGAAGGCGGTAGAAATACTTTCGCGAAAAAAGTCTTAGACTTGCGCCCATATTGTAATATACACAAAATATAGAAGATTATGATTATAGGAATAGATGTAGGGGGAAGTACAACCAAGATTGTGGGAATCAAAGACGGATGTGCTTATCATCCGATGTTTGTGACGGCTACCGACCCGGTCACTTCCTTGTTTGGAGCTTTCGGAAAATATATATACGACCATTCTATCCAGTTGTCGGAGGTGGAACAGGTGATGCTCACCGGAGTGGGAAGTTCTTACATCCAGCAACCTTTGTACGGTTTGCCCACCGCTCGGACGGACGAGTTTATTGCCAACGGGTTGAGTGCACAGTATGCCACCGGACTGGACAAACTGATGGTGGTGAGCATGGGGACAGGTACTTCGTTTGTCCGGGTGGAGAATGATACCATCTGTCATGTGGGCGGCATTGGTATCGGGGGAGGAACACTGATGGGACTTTCACGTTTGCTGCTGCATACGCAGGACATTCTGTGGGTATCGGAACTGGCTGGGAAAGGAGACTTGCGGAATGTGGATTTGCAGATACAGGATATTTGCCGGACCTCTCTTCCCGGGTTGCCGCTGGATGCGACGGCTTCTTTGCTGGGAAAACTGGATAACAATGCTTCTCCTGAAGACCTGGCACTGGGGCTGATGCACATGGTGTTGCAGTCTATCGGGCAGGCGGCTGTCTTGTCGGCTTTGGGTATGGGTATCCGCAATTTTGTGCTGATAGGTAACTTGACGCAGCTTCCGCAATGCCGTCCGGTATTTGATACCATCGGACGTATGTATGATGTGCGTTTTATTATTCCGGAAAATGCGGAGTATCAGACAGCAATCGGAGCGGCTTTGGCGTATATAAAAGAAACACACACCCGTCCGGTAAGGGGATAACCTTTCCGGACAGGTGTGCGGGAATCCTGCTTTCGCTCATCGCAGGATATCTGTGATCAGGTAAATCTGGCAGTCGGAAATGCCTTGCGTGGAAAGGGCTTCCTTGTCGGCCAGGAACAAGGATATGAACTCTTCGGTCGAGGCACAATCTGCCGCTGCCTTTCGGTAGTGTTCCAAGGCTTGTGGCACTTGTCCCATGGCCAGGTAGACGTGTCCGGAATTCAGCCAGTCGTTTGCCTGAGGTTTTTCCAGTGCCAGCAGTTTCTCGTACATTCGAATTGCTTCTTCGTGTTTCCCAGACATGAAGTAACACCAGCCGATGGCGCGCCGTGCCTTTTCGGGGTGTGATTCCAGAAATTCAACTTTAAAAAACAGTTTGATGGCTTCGGCATATTCTTTCTGTGCGGCCAGGCATTGTCCAACTTGCATCAGGGTGTTGAGGTTGTCTGGGTCGAACGCAAGAACCCGCTGGAAAACCTGAGTAGCCTTTGAAAAGTCACCAGACAGTTTGTAGCAATGAGCCAGGTGCTTGAGGGTCCACAAGTGGTCGGGCTTGATGAGGTCGGCTTGCTGGTAGGCGTTTACGGCTTTTTCGTAAAGCTTGTTCTTCTGGTAAGCGAAGCCCAGTTTCTGCCAGGTTTCTGCCTGGTCGGGTTCTTTCTGTACCAGCGTTTCATACAGGGCGGCAGCTTCCTGCATGTAGCCTTTGGAAAAGAGGTATCCCGCTATCTGTTCGTGGTATTTCCCTTTTAGAATAAGCGGACGGAGCAACGGATTGTTCCAGAAATCCAGCTTGTCTTTGAAGATATCGTGCTGTTCGGTCCTGAATCTCCATAATTTATAGAAACGGTACAAGTTGTGTACATATTGCCGTTGGATGGCATTGACCTGTCGTTCTGCCGGATTTCCGGAGCCGTCAATTTCTTTAGGAATAATTTCTTCGCCGCTCATTTTAGACAGCATGAAGGTCTGCTGGTCATGAGGAAGTGATTTCATGGCCAGGCAGAATGAATATTTGTCGGAGTCGCAGAACACTTGAGAATTGACTACCATGCCCAGCAGGGATTGCTTTTCGAATGTTTTGTCCTTGTATATTTGATACAGGTCGGGCACTTTCATGCTGAACAGATAGAACCAGTGGGCTGCTTCCTGAAAAAACGGGTAAGTCTTTAGTTGGGAAAAGGCGGTCATGTATGTATCGGCGCCTTCCATTTGCAATTCGCCCAGTTCGCGGATGTGGTCGCCTATTTTTTCCAGGTCTTTCTGCCATTCCGGGTTCAGGTCTTCGATATCTTCTATTTCGATGGCTTTCAGTTCTGGTTTCCGCAGATTGGGGTTACGCATCATTTGGGGAATGATTTCTTCACGCATTTTTTTGTCAATTTTTTCTGTTTCGCGCGAAAGGAGTAAGATAATCTGGATGTCGTGCAATTGTTTCAGGAGTACCGGATTGTCTGCCATCAGTTTCAAGGCAGAAACGAGGTTTGGATAGAGTGAAATCCGCTCGGGCTGAAAATAGGTCACCAAAGCGATGCCCGTCAATGCACGTTGGCTGACAGCCAGTTCGCCAGACATCTGGCAGGCTGAAAGCAGCAAGGTAAATTTCCGTACATCGAAAATCTGCAAGAGGTTCAGCGTGAGGGCGCTGATCATCACTGCCTTGTCGTTCGTGGCCATGGAAGGAGACGTCAGCAACAGACGTGCCTCTTGGTATTCTTCTTCACTCCATTGGGTAGATACCCATATTTTATTGAACAGTTCGTCGACTGCATTTTTATGAAGGGTGTAGTTCTGCAATGTCTGCGCTTCTTTTTCCGTTTCGTTTTCCGGCGCGGGTGAAGGATGTCCGGCCGCTTCCAGCATGAAGTCGATTTCTTTGAATGAATGTGGCGGCACCTGTGCAAACTTCCGGAATTTGTCGGCATAGTATCCGTAAGCCTTTTCCTGCTCTTTCAGAAAGAACGTTTTGTCGGTCAGTTCATAGGCTTTGCACATCAGTTGCTGGTAGATGTTTTCGCGCTGAGGGTCCTGTGTCCCCATGGCTGTATATTGCAGCATATAATTATAAGTGGTTTGCTGTGTCTCTATCTGCGACTGCAGCTCCCAGTCATTGAGTGTATTGGCTGCTTCTTTTATATGGGCAAAAGCTTCTTTCAGTCTTTTCTCGTGTAAAAGTTGGATAATCTCTTTCTGCATGATGATTTCACAATGATTAAGTCTATAACATGGAAGTATCTTCTTGAAGATATCTTTCCGTACGAGACAAAAGTAGTAATTATTTCTTAGTTTTTTGTTTTGCGATGAATCTAAATGCCCTTTTTTTGAAGAAAATGTTGCTCTCTTTCCCATTCATAATGAAATGGTTATGAAATGTTTGTAGGAAATGGATATGAAAAAGCAAATTTTTTTGTCAAAGAGATAGGGGTTTTTTGCGGTAGCTGCGTTATGTAGATGAAGTCACCTAGCTAAGTGTAACAACAAAAAAACTAAACGCAGGACTTTCGAGATACCGGAATGACACAGAAATAAACCGAAACGGCAGACCGGACCTGAAAGAACGGCATTTTAATTATGAATCATTAAAAACTAGACAGTATGAAATTTAAATTTATTGCATTATCTTTGTGTATGTTGGCAAGCGCGAACCTGGTAAAAGGACAAGAAAGTAAAGGCTTTATGCCTTCGGAAAACAAACACGACATTCGATTGTCGGTGAGCGACGGTCTGACTCAGGGATCGGTAGATGTACTGGGTATGGGATTGCTGGATGCGGTGGTTGGAACCAAACGTACGGATGCGAACTACAGTCTTGTATACGGCCTGGGCTATCGTTATTCTTTGGGCCGCTTTAGAGTGGGAGCTGATTTGGGATTCTCAAAATCGGACAACAAGCTGACGCTGGCGGGTGAGCAGACGCCTTCATTGAAGGAAAGCAATATGAACTTTCTGGTGTTGCCCGCTGCTGAGTTTGTGTACTATAAGCGAGGACTTGTAGAATTATACGGATCGGCTGCTGCGGGTGTCAACCTGAGTCGTCATAAAGAGGCCGCTCTGACAGAGGCGGGAAAAGCAGCTGCAAAAAAAGCCGATTTGAGCACTTCTTTTGCATACCAGGTAAATCCGATTGCCTTGAGAGTTGGAAATGACCGTATCGGAGGTTTTGTGGAAGCCGGCTTGGGCCACAAGGGATTCGTGACGGCTGGTGTAAGTTTGAAATTCTAATTGCTTGATTGACTTGGCATGGTAATGAAAGCCCATAGAAAGGACATATTCAAATCCAGGTTTCAGGAACATTATTCAAGGCTGTGTCATATAGCCTATGGATATGTTTCTGACAGGGATGACGCGGAAGATATTGTGCAGGAACTGTTTATCAGTGTGTGGAACAAGCAGCTGGATGCCATGCCGGAAAAGGAATTTGCGGCTTACCTGACTACCTCCGTGAAGAACAGTTGCATCTCCTTTCTGCGGAAGCGTAGAGAAGATACCGTATCGATTGAGGAGCATTCGGCTTCAACCAGTTGCATGCCGGATGAAGTGACAGATGAAGGAGAGAAATCACCGGAAGAAATTCTGCAGTCGGCGCTGGCTACCTTGCCTCCTAAGTGCAAGGAAATCTTCCTGCTGTCCAAACTTCAGGGCTTGAAATACCGTGAAATAGCCGGAAAATTAAGTTTGTCTGAGAAAACAGTGGAAAATCAGATGACAAAAGCTATTAAGTTGTTGCGTGTATATGTGGCTGAACATAGTTTTTTGCTGATTACGGTTGTCGCTGTCATTGTATCCATTATTATAAATTGTGAGTAAGACCATGAACAACAAAGAAGATATAAATGAACTGCTGGCCCGTTATTTTGCCAATGAACCACTGACTGTGGCGCAGCGTCGCGAACTGGACGAATGGATGACGGCTCACAAGCAAGAATTTGAGCAGATGCGAAAAGTGATGAATGCATCGCTGAAAACGACGGATGAGGTGGTCTTTGATGCAGAGAAGGCCTGGCAGAAAATCGAACCTCATCTGGAGGAGCGTGCAAAAATAATTCCTTTCAGGCAGAAAGCACGATGGGTCTTTTCTGTGGCGGCTTCCTTGCTGCTGTTGTTGGGAATCGGTGCTTTTTATTTCTTCCGTTCCACTTCGGATGAGCAGATGATGCGTTATGCGAATACTGGAACGACGGAAAAGCATGTGCTGCTGCCCGACAGCTCGGAAGTGATACTGTATCCGGAAGCGACATTGGCATACTGTTTTTCCGGCCGGCAGGAAGGACGACGGGCGGAATTGAAAGGAAAGGCCTTCTTTCAGGTGAAGAAAATGCACGGCATACCGTTTAAGGTGGAGACTGACTTGCTGAAAGTAGAGGTGCTGGGTACTTCTTTCCTGGTCGACGTGGCACACAGAGACAAGGCAGGCGTATTTGTAAAGACTGGGAAGGTACGCGTCAAAGAAGCTTCGGCTGGTGAAGTGGTGATTGAAGCCAATGAAAAAGCGGAATTGAAAAACGGTACGTGGCAGACTGGAGTAATCCGGAATCCGCAGAGCCTGTTTGGCGAAAAGGAACGGGTATTGGTGTTTGAACAGACTCCGATTGTGGAAGTAGTCAGGGTGGTGGCCGAGAAAACCGGCATACAAATAGATTTGGGCAAAGGCTTGGAAAAGAACTTGATTACGACTCAAATCCACATCGATGAACCGGACATAGCCGGAGAACTGGCTTTCCTTTGTGGATGTAAGTGTGAAACATTGGTGAAAGGAAAACATTACAGACTTTATGAAAAGTAAATGGCTGCTCCTCTTGCTGTGGACGGTGTGTGGAATCGGACTCCAGAAGATAGAAGGGCAGGAAGTCAAATCAGATAATACGGTAGCGGAAGAGTGGATACAGGTCCATGCCTCTTCCGCTACCGTATTGCAGTGGTTCAACTGGATAGAAAAGGAAACCGGAATCGTCTTGTCGTATAATCCGGCACAGATTGAGGTGGACAAAGTCTGCCGGGTAGAAAAAGGCGGAAGGATGACGGTCGGAGAACTGTTACATCGGATATTGGCCGGTTACCGGGTGCAGACAGCTTTTATTCCTTCCTTGAAACTGGTGATTCAGGCTAGGAAAATAGAGAACTATTATGTCAGTGGAACCGTTTGCGAAGAGGAAAGTGAAGAGCGTTTGTATGGCGCCGTGGTCACACTGGAAGACAAGGACGGGAAACAATGGCATACGATTTCGGGTGAAAATGGCGTTTTCCGTTTGTACGTACCCGAAGGAATTTATATACAAAAGACATCTTACATGGGGTATACGCCGCAGGTAAGACGTGTCAGGGTGGAAAAGGATTGCTTTGTCCGCACGTACCTGAAACCGTTGCTTTTTGAGATAGAGGAGGTGACGGTGGAGTCTGGTCGAAAGGAGAACGAGCTGAATGAGCTGACTCCTTCCAATCTACTCTCGTTTAGTGGAAATGATTTGTTTTCACAAATCTGGATCTTGCCGGGGGTAACTTCTTCCTTGGCCGGACATAACTTTATGGTAGACGGAGGGGGATACGATGAGAACCAACTGTTGTTGGACGGCGTACCTGTGTTTCATCCCGGCCATTTCAATTCGCTGCTGCCTGTATTCAACGGCGATGCGGTAAAGAACATGGTTTTTCATAAGGGCTTTTTCCCGACCCGACTGGAAGGGCGCATTTCGTCTGTCACAGAAGTAAATTTGAAAGAAGGAAATAAGGAAGAGCATGTACATACACTTACGTTGGATATGCCGGCGGCTTCAGTCACGCTCGAGGGGCCGATTATCAAGAAAAAAATGTCGTATATGGTAAGTGCTCGGCGGAGCTGGCTGGATTTCTTTGATGGCCTTTTATCGGAAGAAAACCGCCTGAACCATGCTACTTATGATTACAATGCAAAGCTGTCGTATAGTTTTTCGCCCGTCAGTACATTGAATTTTTTGGCATACGGTGCCCGAGATAATTTTCATCTTCCGGTTATGGAAAACGGTGATAATGTATCGGTGTTGCGATGGGATAACCAGGTGTATCAGTTGTCTTACAGCACGCAGAAAGGGCGGTTGGGAAATTCGACTGCGGTGTTTTATTCGGCGCATACGAACCGGGCACGTGTAGAGGAACTGGGATATGACCAGGAAGGATATGTACATAGCGGCATCAAGTCGTGGAACGTGACAACAGATTTCAGTTATTCGCTGGAAAATCTGTTCCAAGCCCGTTGGGGAGCTAAATATACGTATGAAGTATATGATTTGGCTACCATGGGGGCAAAATTGCTGGTGAGACATGAACCGGTGAGCCAGGTGTCGTTATATTATGACAATCTGTTGCGAATTTCTCCCAATTTTTCTGTACAAGTTGGAGTACATGGAGTGGGCTATCTGCCGCAGCATCATCGGTCGTACTATAGCATTCAGCCTCGGCTGTCGGTGAAGTATTTCTTGTGTGAGAAAGACCTGCTTTATCTGAATTTCTCTAAAATGGAACAGTTCTATCATTACCTCCGTTTTGATAACCTGTCATTGCCTACTGATTTTCGCATGCCAAGTATTGATGGATTCAAGCCACGTTCTTCGGAGCATTATGAGGTGGGTTGGAAGCATTTCCTTGAAGACGGACAGGTGGAGGTTTCCGTGTATTATAAGACGCGCAGGAACGTGCTGGCTCTTCGGCCGGATGCTTGGATAGAAGATAATCAGTGGCAGCAGTATCTGATGGTTGGAAGAGGAGACAGCTATGGAGTAAAAGGATATTTCTATAAAAACTGGAAGCATTGGAACTTGCAGCTTTCGTATGCTTATACCCGAAGTCGGGAATGGTTTAAAGAGTTGTCGGAAAAAGGGAAAATGCCTTCTTTGTATGATATACCTCATCAGTTGGGGGGAGCTGTATCTTATCGGGTGAATACTCACTCTTCTTTTTCTGTGGGAGGTATGCTGCGTTCCGGAAAGGTGACGCAGTTGGATGATTTTTTTGATCCGTTGTCGTTTGAAGATTTTCGTGGAAAGCGGGATCCGCTCAACTATCGGGTGGATGTGGGGTATTCCTATCGGAAATCCTTTGGCGAGAAACTGCTGTTGCTTCGTCTGGGCATATATAATGTGGTGGGAAATCCTTCAGAGGAAGACATCCTGAACTTTTATTCTGTGCATTGGCGTAGCAACTGTTTGCCGTATGGAAGTATCAGCTTTAAGTTCTGAACCGTGAATTCTTGTTCCATTCTTCGTCTTTTTGTGTGCATATTCGAACCGGATTGATTATTTTTGCAACATCTATTGATGGAACGATGAGTATAAAAGAGCTTCAAGACATCTATGCCAAACATCCCAATGTATCTGGTTTGGCTTCTTTGTGTAGGAATAAGAGTGTAAAAAATGTATTTTTGGAAGGCATGCACGGGTCGTGCGCTTCTTTGTTTGCCTCGGCTTTTGTCAAGTCGGTGCCGGGTGTCTATGTGTTTATCTTGAATGACCTGGAGGAAGCCGGGTATTTTTACCATGACATGGTGCAGGTGAACGGAGATGCAGATATCCTGTTTTTTCCGTCTTCCTACCGTCGGGCCATTAAGTACGGACAGAAGGATGCGGCCAATGAGATTCTTCGTACGGAAGTACTGAGCCGGCTGGAACGGCAAGACCCTGTGGCGGTAGTGACTTATCCGGAAGCTTTGGCCGAGAAGGTGGTTTCCCGCAAACAACTTTCGGCTTCTACGCTTACACTGAAAGTGGGGCAGAAGGAAGACACAGGAAAGCTTATGGAAAAACTTTCCAGCTATGGTTTTGAACATGTGGACTATGTGTACGAACCGGGACAGTTTGCCTTACGAGGAAGTATCCTGGATGTCTATTCCTTTGCATCGGAATATCCTTATCGAATCGACTTCTTCGGCGATGAGATTGACAGCATCCGTACGTTTGAAGTCGAGACGCAGCTGTCGAAAGAGAAAAAGGAGTCGGTGAGCATTGTACCCGAATTGTCCACTTCGGAAGGGTCGGATATTTGTTTTCTGGATTTTATACCTAAGGAAACGATTCTGTGGGTGAAAGACTTGCTTTGGGTACGAGAACACATTCAGTCTGTACATGAGGATACTCTTTCTCCTCAGGCATTGAAAGCCTACGAAGGAGAGCAGACGGAGTTGATGAATCTTTCCCAAAAACTGATTGACGGGGCCGAGTTTACGGTGCGTGCCTTGGAGTTTTTCCGGGTTGATTTCGGGCATAAGGCCATAGGAACTCCTCAGGCACGGCTTGCTTTCGAAACTTCCGTGCAGCCTATTTTCCATAAGAATTTTGATTTGGTATCTAGCTCTTTCACGGACTTTCTGCAAAGGGGATACCGTTTGTATATCTGTTCGGATAGTGCCAAACAGACAGAGCGATTGAAAGATATCTTTCAGGAAAGAGGAGATCAGATTACGTTTGAACCGGTGGACCGTACGTTGCACGAGGGATTTGTGGACCATTCTTTACGGATATGTGTGTTTACAGACCATCAGATATTCGACCGTTTCCATAAATACAACCTCCGAAGTGACAAAGCCCGTAGCGGAAAGGTGGCCTTGTCACTAAAGGAACTGAACACGTTTGAGCCGGGGGATTATGTGGTGCATATCGACCATGGTATCGGCCGTTTTGCGGGACTGGTGCGCATTCCGAACGGGAATACTACGCAGGAGGTCATCAAACTGGTGTATCAGAATGACGACGTGGTGTTTGTGTCCATTCATTCGTTGCATAAAATCTCGAAGTACAAAGGAAAGGAAGGCGAACAGCCGCGTATCAGCAAACTGGGAACCGGTGCATGGGAGAAAATCAAGGAACGGACGAAGACCAAGATTAAGGACATTGCCCGCGATTTGATTAAGCTGTATTCGCAGCGTAAACAGGAAAAAGGATTTAAATACAGTCCCGACAGCTTCTTGCAGCATGAATTGGAAGCCAGCTTCTTGTACGAGGATACACCCGACCAGCTGAAGGCGACACAGGAAGTGAAGGCGGACATGGAGAGTGACAAGCCGATGGACCGTCTGGTGTGTGGGGACGTAGGCTTCGGTAAGACGGAGGTGGCCATCCGGGCTGCTTTCAAGGCAGTGGCCGACAACAAGCAGGTAGCGGTACTGGTGCCGACCACGGTGTTGGCTTTCCAGCATTATCAAACGTTTAAGAAGCGTCTGGAGGGAATGCCTTGCAAGGTGGAATACCTGAGCCGTGCGCGGACAGCCAAAGAAACCAGCCGTATTCTGAAGGAACTGGCCGAAGGAAGCATCAATATACTCATTGGTACGCACAAGATTATCGGGAAGAGTGTGAAGTTCAAGGACCTGGGATTGCTGATTATTGACGAGGAGCAGAAGTTCGGGGTGAGCGTGAAAGAGAAACTCCGTCAGATAAAGGTGAACGTGGATACATTGACCATGACGGCCACGCCGATTCCGCGTACGCTTCAGTTCTCACTGATGGGAGCCCGTGACTTGTCGGTTATCCAGACTCCGCCGCCCAACCGGTATCCGATTCAGACAGAGGTGCATACCTTTAATGAGGAAATCATTACCGAGGCCATCAACTTTGAAATGAGCCGTAACGGACAGGTCTTTTTTGTGAACAACCGGATTCAGAACCTGGGGGAACTGAAGGCCATGATTCAGCGGAATATTCCGGACTGCCGGGTGTGCATCGGACACGGACAGATGCAACCGGAGGAACTGGAAAAGATTATCTTCGATTTTGTCAACTATGACTACGATGTGCTGCTGGCTACGACTATCATTGAGAGTGGTATCGACATTCCCAATGCCAATACCATCATCATCAACCAGGCGCAGAATTTTGGATTGAGCGACCTGCATCAGATGCGGGGGCGTGTGGGACGAAGCAACAAGAAAGCTTTCTGCTATTTGCTGGCTCCTCCTTTATCGTCTTTGACTCCCGAAGCCAAGCGCCGTTTGCAGGCCATCGAGAATTTCAGCGATTTGGGAAGCGGCATTCACATTGCCATGCAGGATTTGGACATCCGTGGGGCCGGTAACATGCTGGGAGCCGAACAGAGCGGATTCATTGCCGACTTGGGATATGAAACTTATCAGAAGATTCTGAACGAGGCGGTGACCGAATTGAAAAACGAAGAGTTTGCCGACTTGTATGCGGACGAAATCAAGGCCGGCGAAGAGAAAATCAGCGGTGAAGAGTTCGTGGATGAATGTACCGTGGAAAGTGACCTGGAGTTGCTGTTCCCGAATGAATACATTCCGAGCAGCAGTGAGCGTATGCTGTTGTACCGGGAGCTGGACAAACTGGAACTGGACAAGGATGTGGAGGCGTTCAGGGCCCGATTGCTCGACCGCTTTGGCAAGATTCCTCCCGAAGGAGAAGAGTTGCTGCGCATCGTGCCGTTGAGGCGGCTGGCCAAGCGCCTCGGAGTGGAGAAAGTGGTGTTGAAAGCCCAGCGTATGACCCTCTTTTTTGTCAGCAACCTGGACAGTCCGTATTATCAGAGTATGGCTTTTGGAAAGATTATTGCGTATATGTCCAAGAATCCTCGTTACTGCAATTTGCGGGAACAGAACGGACGTCGGAGCATGGTAGTTTCCAAGGTGACCAACGTGAAAGATGCAGTCAGCATCCTGCAGGAAATTGTCAGCCTGGACGGAGAAAAGGCTCAGTAGGCCCCGGTTGTCTCAATCGGGTGACAGTGGAATTGCATTTTTGTTTCAGTAAGCTTGGGATGATTCTTTTTCGGGTCGGAAGAGAAAGACCGGGAGGAATAAACGGCTATTTTTATGCCTCAAATTCAAAAAGGCTTATGAGAAAAATAGGATGGATACTGCCGTTTCTGGTTTTCCCTCTGTGCATGCAGGGGCAGACGGCACGTGAAGAGATTGATGAGAATCCGGCACTGGCGGGAGGAAAATACTATGCCTATGAGGCACCCGATGGGCAACTTACCCTAGCTCCCGCGGGTTATACTCCTTTTTATATATCGATGTTTGCCCGTCATGGTTCGCGTTATCTGACGAAGGAAAAGAAATACACTCAGCCTTTGTCGCTTCTCCTTGCAGCGGATGAGGCCGGGGTGCTGACCGCAGACGGAAAGCGGGCATTGAAGGTGGTGGCTGCTTTGGCGCAGGAAGCCGAAGCACGTTATGGCGAACTGACGCCGAAAGGGGCGCGGCAACACCGGGAGCTAATAGACCGGATGTACCGGCATTATCCGGAGGTGTTCGCTGACGGTGTGCATGTGGATGCACGCTCTACCTATAAGACACGTGCCTTCCTTTCCATGGCAGCGGGTTGTGTGGAATTGAAGGGGTTGAACCCCAAGCTGCACATCACCACACAGGCCAGTGAGGCAGATGCCTATTATATAAAGTACAAGAATCCTTTGTATGAAGCACAGCATTTGGAGAACAGTGACTCGGTGTATCGTGTGGCAGATAGCGTGTATGTGCATCCGGCACGCTTGATGAGACAGCTGTTTCGTGATTCTTCTTATGTAGAGGCTCATATACAGCCGGTGAAGTTGATGACAGACTTGTTTGAATTGCACGGCATCAGCCAGAGCAGCGACCGTCAGCCCGATTTGTCTTTCCTGTTCACTCCGCAGGAACGGTATGATTTGTGGCAGCGCAACAACTTTGAATGGTACTATGAGAAAGGGGCTTCCCCATTGAGTGACGGCTGCATGTACAAGCTCGAAAAAAATCTGTTGAAGAATTTCATTGAAACGGCCGATACCGTGATTGCTTCCCGAAAGAATGGGGTGACGTTGCGTTATGGGCACGACACGAACCTGGCTCCTTTGGCGGTACTGATGGGCATCAATGACTTGCAGGCTTCCACGGCAGACTGGCAGCGTATTGCAGATACGTACCGTACCTATCGTATCATTCCGATGTGTGGAAATGTGCAACTGATATTCTACCGTAAGAAAGGGGTGAAAGAGGTGCTGGTCAAGGTGCTGTTGAACGAACGCGAGGTGAAATTGCCGCTTCCCAGTGAGATAGCTCCCTATTATGCATGGAAAGAGGTACGGAGATACTGGAAAAAAGTGGTGGAAAGCATTCAGCTTCCGGCAGAGATGAAGTAGTCTGGAGGCATTATACATATTGTAAGGAGAGGTATTTCTTTTTGAAAGGGATACCTCTTTTTTTATGTACGTATCTCTTGCCTAAATGTAACAGAAAAGAAATTTCTATGCAATAAGGATGAAAATAGGATGGGATACTTTTGCGGCAAATAAGAAAAGGAAATGAAAGCAAGTATCGTTTTGGCGTTGTTGTCACTGATGTCTGCAGGTGTGCAGGCCAGTGTGGTAAAAGGAAAAATCAAGGATGCACAGACAGGAGAGGAAATTATCGGTGCATCGGTAATGGTAAAGGAAGAGCCCGGAAAGGGAGCGGTTACGGGGTTGGATGGTAGCTTTAATCTGTCTGTCAACCGAGATAAATATACATTGGTATGTTCTTATGTAGGATACAAGAAATATGAGGTGACTGTCACACCGGACAAGAAAGAAATCGTGATTCCGTTGAAAACCGATGACGTGGCACTGGATGAGGTAGTGGTGGTAGCCTCCAATCCGGGAAGAACGGAAGCTGGGGCACGCGGCATTGAACGTCAGGCCATGAATGTGGTCAACGTGATGAGTGCCAAGGCCATCGAACTTTCTCCGGATATCACGGTAGCGAATGTGATTCAGCGTATGTCAGGCGTGACCATCGAACGGAACAGCAGCGGAGAAGGTCAGTATGCGATTCTGCGTGGTATGGACAAGCGTTACAATTATACCTTGATTAATGGGGTGAAGATTCCGAGTCCGGACAACAAGAACCGTTTTGTGCCGCTGGATATTTTCCCATCGGAGATGCTCGACCGTTTGGAAGTAACCAAATCGCTGACCGCCAATATGGAAGGCGACGGAATCGGAGGAGCAGTCAACCTGATTATGAAGGATGCGCCTACGGAACGGCAGTTTACCGTGAATTTGTCGACCGGTTACAATGCCATGTATTTCGGCCGTGACTTCCAGTCGTTCAACCACGGAGCCATCGTCAAACAGTCACCGTATGAACAGATGGGGATGCCGGAGGACAACCGGGTGACCATGGATAATTTCACGACCGACAACTTACGGATGAGCTGGAAAAAGCCATTGCCGGATTTGACTGCCGGGATTTCTTATGGCGACCGTTTCTTCCAGAACAAACTGGGGGTGATGTTGGCCGGAAGTTTCCTGAACACCTATCGTGGCAAGGAAAGCCAGTTGTATTATCAGCCGGGCACCACTCACAACGGCATTGAGTATCGTAATTACTCTTCCCAGCAGACCCGTATCGGGGCGCATGCCAAGCTGGATTATTTCATCAACGAACATCATAAGCTGACCTGGTACAACGGCTACATGGATATGCGTGAGGCAGAAGTGCGCGACGGACATGACGACAAGGAAGGGGCAGTACGTATGAAGTGGAACCATCAGTATATCATCAATTCAACTTTGAAAGGGGAACATTCCTTTTTGGACGATGGGGCGCTTCGCCTGAACTGGTCGGCCGTGATCTCGAAAGCCTACAGTGAGACTCCGGACAATGCGGAAATTTTCTTTCAAGGTACCCACGTACAGACCTCAGGAGCAGCTACCCGGCGTTGGGAACACAATTCAGATAAAGATAAGGCGGGATATGTAGACCTGATGTACAAGCTGAAACTGGACGGTGGTTCTGTCTTTGATTTCTCTGTCGGAGGTATGTACCGTGACAAGAAGCGTGACAGTTTTTTCAATGAATACACCTTCAACTCGGCGACAGGAGTGAAGGACCCACAATATCAGGGGGAAGACTGGAATAATTACGATGAGATTCTGTTTACTCCCTTGAAATACGGTAACATCAGTGACCCGTTGAACTACGATGCTTCCGAAAAGATTGGCGCAGGCTACGGAATGGTGAAATACACGTATCGGAAATGGGAATTCATTGCGGGAGTCCGTGTGGAACATACTAACCAAGGGTATGTCTTGAAATTCCCTACGGAAAATGCGGATCCAGAAGGAAACCAGAAATATACGGACGTGCTACCCAGTTTTCATGCGAAATACGGGGTGCATAAGAATGCCAACCTACGTTTCTCGTACGCACGGTCTATCAACCGCCCCAGTTTCTTTGAAATTGTGCCTTACAGCATCATCAATGAAGACTACAAAGAAAAAGGTAATCCGGATTTGAAGCATACCGTGGCCGACAACATTGACCTGCGCTATGAATATTTCCCGAAATCATCCGAACAGTTTATGGTGGGCATGTTCTACAAACGGTTGCAGAACCCGATTGAATATGGTCTGTTGAACGAAGGACAGGATACCTACTACAAGCCGATGAATTTCGGAGATGCGACCAACCTAGGCGTGGAAGTGGATATCATGAAATACTTCAACTGGTTCGGTATCAAGGCCAATTATACGTATACTCACTCTACGATTACGACTGAGAAGCGTACCATGGTCGGCAACGATGTGAAGACTGTTTCGCAGACCCGTCCGTTGTTCGGGCAGGCGGCTCATGTGGCGAATTTGTCGTTGCTTTTCAAAAGCACCAAATATGGTTGGGAAGGACAGATTGCCGGAAGTTACACCGGAAAACGTTTGAGCGACATTTCCAACTGGTATAACGATGATATTTGGGAAGACGGCTACATGCAGCTGGATGCGTCTGTAGAAAAGAGTTTCAAGAACGGCATCAGTCTGTTTGCCAAGGCCTCTAATTTGTTGGACACTCCTTTGTTGAGATTTATCCAAAACGGTCCGCATACAGAAGGTGTCACTTCCGAACGAAAGGATGGCAATGTCATTGAGCGCAAGGAATGGCATGGACAGTCGTTTATGCTGGGAATCAGATATAAATTATAATCAAATATAAATATTGACTAATAACTAATTTATTACGAAATGAAACTGAAAAATTATTTGCTGGCAAGTACAGCTTTGGTAGCGTTGTCTTTTATGACCGCTTGTACGGAAGAAGATCCAATCTCTAATAGTGACGGTACCGAGAATACGGATGGAAATGATGAGAACAATGGGGGAAACAATGAAGAGAACACTGACAATGTCATTGTTTGGCCTGCCGATACAATCGTAAAACTTGAGGGACATTATACAGTGCCCGAAGGAAAGAGCCTGGTGATTAAGGAAGGTGTTCAGGTGATTGTCAGTACAGATGGTGTAGGAGCCAACCACGCTCCGATTGAGTTTACTGTCAATGGTAACTTGTATTGTGAGGGTACGGCCGAAAAGCCGGTTTTGTTCTCCATTCCGGAAAGCGAACGTACGGAGGAAAATATATTCGCAGGTATGTGGGGTGGAATTGTCGCCACTTCTACTTGTGGTGAAATGTTAATCGATCATACGATTATTGAATATACAGGAGCACAGGTAATAGAAGGTTCTCCGGCTGCCAGTGCAGGTATCTATACAGCAGGTGACGATGCTTATCCGCAGATTACAACCGATAACATCAATGGGCGTTATGTAATTACCAATTCCATCCTGCGCAATGGTTGGTCAGACGGTATTTACTTGATGGGTGGAAATGCCATTGTAGCCAATAATATTTTTGCTGCTAACGGATACGACGGGGCAGAAGCAGTCAATGTAAAAGCTGGTTGCGTAGTAGATGTGGCAGGAAATGTCATGTTCAGTCCGAATACCAATGGCTTGAAGTTATCTAGTTCTGGTCAGAGTGATGAACGTGCGATGGCTAAAATCCAGGCCTACAACAACACCATCATCAATGCCGGATGGCGTCGTGACGGTGAAAAAGGAGGATGTGTGTACGTAGAAAAGAATGCGTTGGCAAATGTCTTTAATAACCTGATGGTGAACTGTAAGTTCAGAGCCATGACTCCTAACTACAAAACTCCGAACTTGCCGGATGAAGGTTACAACGACCAGTCTGTTATTGATTATAACTATTATGCTTCTGGAACTCAGAAGAGTGACGTGGTGTTTGCAGAAGAGTCTGGTGTAGCGTATGCTTGGGAAGGATATGCATACGCACATAAAAACTATTATGAAGGCGTGGTGGATGCACACAGCGTGATTACCAAAACTGCTGAAGAATGTGCTGTTAATGACCCGAAATTCGTGAATTTCCCGATTAACGAGGTAGCCTTGACAGATTATGTATACAATAATGCATGGGATTTCCATGTGCAGGCTGGTTCTCCGGTATTGACAGGCGCCTATGACGGAAATGATGCAGCATTGGCCCCTTATTTTGGAACAGAAGGCCTGAGCGTAAATGGCAAGAGTTATACTTCTCCGAAAGTGGAAGCTCGTTTCGGGGCGTATGGTACAAAATGATAAATTCCTTTTCTAGGTTTTGTTAAGGCAGTCTGTATTGACTGTATTTTCCGAGTGGAATAAGTCCGGACAGTATGTCTCGGGCTTATTCTTTGAATTCTCAATTCGTTTAAATGCTTGATTTATGATTTCATTGAAAAAACTTTTCTGGACATGTTGTTTGTCCTTGTCTGTACTGGTGGCGTTTGCGCAGGATGCTTCTGCATGGAAGTCGTTGGAAAAGCCGGTGAGCTTTCTGTTGGCCAATGACTTGGGGCGTAACGGTTATTACGACCAGAAGCCTATCGCCGAACTGATGGGACAGATGGCAGAGAATGTCGATATTGAAGCCGTGGTGGCTGCGGGGGATGTACACCATTTTGAAGGTGTCCGCAGCGTGAACGATCCGTTGTGGATGACCAACTATGAACTGATATACAGTCATCCGGAGCTGATGATTCCCTGGTATCCGGTCATGGGAAACCATGAATATCGAGGCAATACCCAAGCTGTATTGGATTACGCCCAGGTGAGTGCCCGCTGGGAGATGCCCGCCCGTTATTATACCAAAGTGTTGGAGAATGACGATGTCACTGTGCGTCTGGTCATGATTGATACAGCTCCTTTGTTGGACAAATACCGGAAAGATGTGGAGAAATATCCGGATGCCTGCAAGCAGGACATGGACAAACAGCTGGCGTGGATGGACTCTGTGTTGACCGTCTCCAAGGAAGACTGGGTGCTGGTAGTGGGCCATCATCCGATTTTTGCAGATACCGACAAGAGCGATGCGGAACGTCTTGACATGGAAAAAAGAGTGGACACCATTTTGCGTAAACATAAAAATGTAAGTATGTACCTTTGTGGGCATATCCATAACTTCCAGCACATCCGCAAGCCAGGAAGTTCCATCGATTATGTGGTAAATTCTTCCGGCTCGTTAAGCCGCAAAGTGAAAGCGGTCGACGGAACTCAGTTCTGTAGCAGTGAATCCGGTTTCTCTTTGGTTTCGGCCGATAAGAAAGAACTGTGTCTGCACATGATAAATAAAGATGGAAAGGTGATTTATACGGTCCGTCAGACAAAATAATAAAGAGTGATTATCATTTGAATCGATGATAAAAAGAAGATTGTGAAATTCTTAAAAAAATAGAAAGACACATAGCGTATTTCATTATTTTGTAAACTCGACTTTACGTTATTGTTTGAACAGAGATAATCATCTCCTCATTTTTAGGTATTTTGGAAGGAAAAAATAGCGATTTGGCAAAAAAAGAGGCATTCGTTGGAACGGTGTCTCTTTTTTTGCTATTTTTGCACAGTTTTTGGGTTGTCTGTGCACGAGCGGAATATTCATTGCACGAATGACCTGATTATTGGACTGTATGAGAATGGTCCGGTATCATAGAAATCATAATTAAAACATAAAGCATGATACACAAAGTATTAATCGCTAACCGTGGTGAAATTGCTGTGCGCGTGATGCGCTCTTGCCGTGAAATGGGCATTCGTACCGTGGCAGTTTTTTCCGAAGCCGACAGAACGGCTCGCCACGTACTTTATGCGGATGAAGCTTGCCTGATTGGTCCTGCTGCATCGCGCGAAAGTTATCTGAACATAGATAAAATTATCATGGCGGCGAAACGTCATGGAGTGGATGCTATTCATCCGGGATATGGATTCCTGTCTGAAAATTCAGAGTTTGCACGTCGCTGCCGTCAGGAAGGTATTATCTTTATTGGTCCGGATCCGGAGACGATGGATGCAATGGGTGACAAGATTTCTGCCCGCAAGCACATGATTGCAGCCGGTGTACCGGTCGTTCCGGGTACAGAGCAGCCTTTGCAGAGTGTAGAAGAGGCCAAAGAAATCTGTAATCAAATCGGTTATCCGGTCATGTTGAAAGCTTCCATGGGTGGTGGAGGTAAGGGTATGCGCTTGATTCACAATGTGGACGAAGTGGAAGAAGCCTATAACACAGCCCGTTCGGAATCTATGTCTTCTTTTGGTGACGATACCGTTTATCTGGAAAAATTTGTAGAAGAACCTCATCATATCGAATTCCAGATTCTGGGTGATAATTTCGGAAATGCCGTACATCTTTTTGAACGTGAATGCTCTATCCAGCGCCGTAACCAGAAAATCGTGGAAGAAACTCCTTCTCCTTTTGTCACTCCTGAATTGCGTCAGAAAATGGGTGAAGCAGCTGTGGCTGCGGCAAAGGCTGTGCATTACAAAGGAGCCGGTACGATTGAGTTCCTGGTCGATAAGCACCGCAATTTCTACTTCCTGGAAATGAATACCCGTTTGCAGGTAGAACATCCGATTACGGAAGAAGTGGTAGGTGTGGACCTGGTAAAGGAGCAGCTTCGTGTGGCCAACAACGAGCCGCTCCACTTCAAGCAGGAAGACCTGCAGCAGCGCGGACATGCCATTGAATGCCGTATCTGTGCTGAGGATTCTGAAAACAACTTCATGCCTTCTCCGGGTGTCATCCGTCAGCTGATTGAGCCGAACGGCATCGGCGTACGTATCGACAGCTACGTGTACGAAAGCTACGAAATTCCTATCTATTATGACCCGATGATTGGTAAGCTGATTGTGTGGGCTACCACCCGTGAGTTTGCCATTGAACGTATGCGCCGTGTGCTGTATGAATACAAGATTACCGGTTTGAAGACCAATATCGGTTATTTGCGTCACATCATGAACGTGCCCGATTTCGTGGAAGGACATTACAATACTTTGTTCATTCCGAAACACCAGGATATGCTCCGTGAATGGGCCGGACAGAAAGAAGAAGAAACCGAAAACATAGCCATGATCGCCGCTTACATCGACTACCTGATGAACCTGGAAGAAAACAAGTCGGCATCCAGCGATAACCGTCCAATCAGCCGTTGGCGTGAATTCGGTCTGAAAAAAGGCGTATTGCGAATCTAAGCGTTTGTTTCAAATTAAGTAGAAGATTATGGAAATACATATAGGAGACAGAGTTGCGGACGTGACATTGGTCAGCAAGGAAGGCAACAAGGTGCAGCTGACCATCGACGGGGTGCCTTACGATGTAGACATCGTGATGGCCGAAAACGGAAGTTGTTCCATTCTGCACGAAGGAAAGTCGTACAACGCCGAACTGATTCGTAAGGAAGGTGGAAAGAGCTATACCGTGAACGCACATTATCAGTCATACAACATTGACATCATCGACTCGCAGGCTAAGTACCTGCGTATGCGCAAGGGTGCCGAAGAGAAGCAGCAGGATAAGATTGTTTCTCCGATGCCGGGCAAGGTAGTCAAGATTCCGGTAAAAGTGGGCGACCGTCTGCAGGCAGGCGACATCGTGGTAGTGATTGAAGCCATGAAGATGCAGAGCAACTACAAAGTGAACAGTGAATGCGTGGTGAAGGAAATCCTCGTGAACGAAGGAGACTCCGTCAACAGCAATCAGGTTATAATGACGTTGGATGTAATTAAAGAAGACGAACAATGACAACAGCAGAACAATATAAGAAATTTGAGGAACTGGACAAGCTGGCTTCTCAGGGCGGCGGTGTAGAACGCGTGGAAAAACAGCACGCCAACGGTCACATGACAGCCCGCGAACGTATCGACATGTTGCTCGACAAGGGTACGTTCAATGAAATCGACAAATTCGTAATCCACCATTGCACAGACTTTGGCATGGACAAGAAACATATTCCGGGCGACGGTATCGTATGCGGTTACGGTAAGATTGACGGCCGTCTGGTATATGTATATGCATACGACTTCACCGTGTATGGCGGTACGCTGAGTGCGACCGGTGCCCAGAAAATCGTGAAGGTACAGGAATTGGCGCTGAAGAACGGTGCTCCGGTCATTGCCTTGAACGACTCAGGTGGTGCCCGTATTCAGGAAGGTGTGGGCAGTATCTCCGGTTACGCTTCCATCTTCTATCAGAACACCATTGCTTCGGGTGTGATTCCGCAGATTTCGGCCATCTTGGGTCCGTGTGCGGGAGGTGCCTGCTATTCTCCGGCCCTGACCGACTTCATTTTCATGGTGAAGGAAAAGAGCCACATGTTCATCACCGGTCCGGACGTAGTGAAAGCCGTGACCCACGAAGAAGTGGACAAGGAAGAACTGGGTGGTGCTTATACCCACAGCAGCAAGAGCGGTGTGACACACTTCCTTTGCGATACGGAAGAAGAAACCCTGATGAGCATCCGCGAACTGTTGAGCTTCCTTCCTTCCAACAACATGGAAGATGCGCCGATGATTCCTTGCACCGACGATATCCGCCGTGCGGAAGAATCGCTGATGACAGTCATTCCGGACGACCCGAACATGCCGTACGATATCAAGAACATCATCGAACCGGTGGTCGACAACCATTATTTCTTTGAAGTGATGCCTCACTTTGCCAAGAACATCGTAGTCGGATTTGCCCGTCTGGGCGGACGTTCCGTAGGTATCGTGGCCAACCAGCCTGCTTACCTGGCCGGTGTGCTCGACATCGATGCCTCTGACAAGGCTTCCCGCTTCATCCGTTTCTGCGACTGCTTCAATATTCCTATCGTGACGTTCGAAGACGTGCCGGGCTTCCTGCCGGGATGCACACAGGAACACAACGGTATCATCCGTCACGGAGCGAAAATTGTGTATGCCTACGCAGAAGCTACCGTACCTAAGATTACCGTCATTACCCGTAAGGCTTACGGAGGTGCTTACATCGTGATGAACAGCAAGCCGATTGGTGCCGATGTGAACTTCTCTTATCCGACAGCCGAAATCGCCGTAATGGGTGCCGACGGTGCCGTAAACATCCTCTACCGCAAGGCTACTCCGGAAGAGAAAGCCAAGGCAGTGGAAGAATACAAGGAAAAATTCTCCAATCCTTACCGTGCGGCCGAACAGGGTTACATCGATGAAATCATTCTGCCGAAAGATACCCGTTACAAACTGATTCAGGCATTGGAAATGACTCAGAACAAGAGCCAGAGCAATCCGCCGAAGAAACACGGCAACATGCCGCTGTAATCAGCTGACGATTATTCAGTAAATCCACATAAGAAGCGAAGAATTCCGCCGGTCATGCGCGAGGAGTTCTTCGCTTTCTTGTATAGTTATCACATTAGATTCTGTCATTATGAAGGAAGCATTTATAAAACTGCATCTTTCCATTCTCATTGCCGGAGGGACGGGCGTGTTCGGGAGACTGATTTCCCTGAACGAAGGACTGCTCGTATGGTACCGGATGATGTTTGCCTCCGTGATGTTCTTTCTGCTGCTTTCGTGCTTGAAGAAGCTGCGGAAAGTCTCCTTTGGCGATGTGGCAAAGATTGCCTCCGTGGGGCTGCTGCTGGCCAGCCACTGGATTTTCTTCTATGGAAGCATCAAGGCCTCCAACGTGTCCATCGGTGTGGTCTGCCTGTCGCTGATGAGCATCTTTACCGCCATCTTTGAGCCCCTCATCAACCGTCACCGCATTTCCTTGCGGGAGATTCTGTTCAGCCTGGTGGCTGTGGGAGGCATCGTGCTGATTTTCCATTTCGACACCCGCTACCGGACCGGTATCTGCATGGGCGTCATCTCGTCGGCCCTGGCTTCGCTGTTTACCATTGTCAACAAGAAAGTGGCCGTGAACTATACCTCCAGCACCATGCTGATGTACGAGATGCTGGGCGGTTTTCTGGGCCTGTCGTGCATCCTGCCTTTCTACCTCCATTATTTCCCCGTGGCCTCCATTCTGCCCGGGACGCAGGATTTCATTTACCTGCTCTGTCTGGCTTCAATCTGTACCGTCGGACTCTATATCCTCCAGATTCAGGTGCTGAAAGTCATTTCCGCCTTTACGGTCAATCTGAGCTACAACCTCGAGCCGATATACAGCATCATCGGGGCCATGATTATTTTCCAGGAAGCCAAGGACCTGAACTTCAGTTTCTATCTGGGCCTGGGACTGATTGTGCTGTCGGTGGTGCTCCAGACCCTTAACGTGCTGTCGCAGCACCATAAGTTTGTACCCTCACTCTACGTCAAATGGAAACGCTGAAGAACCGTATCGAGCAACTGCTGGACACCCTCAACGAGCGGGTGTACGGCAAGGAAGAAGTCATGGCCCTGGCACTGCTTTCGGCTGTGGCTGGAGAGAGTATTTTCCTGCTGGGCCCTCCGGGAGTGGCCAAGAGTATGGTAGCCCGTCGGCTGAAACTCATGTTTCGCGGAGGTACTGCGTTCGAATACCTCATGTCGCGTTTCAGTACCCCCGACGAGATTTTCGGCCCCGTGTCCATCGCCAAGCTGAAAAATGAGGACACTTACGAACGCATGACCGAAGGCTATCTGCCTACCGCCACCGTGGTCTTTCTGGATGAAATCTGGAAAGCCGGTCCCGCCATACAGAATGCCCTGCTGACCGTCATCAATGAGAAAATCTACCGCAACGGACAGTTCTCCGTGCAGGTACCCATGAAGGGGCTGATTGCCGCCTCGAACGAACTTCCCGCTTCAGGGCAAGGACTGGAGGCCCTGTACGACCGTTTCCTGGTGCGCAAGTTGGTGGGTGGCATTGAAGACCTGTCCGAATTCGACCAGATGATTCTGACCGCCGATGAAAGCGAACCGGAGATGGAAGAGCAGCTGGCCGTGAGCGACGAAGAATACCGCCAGTGGCAGGAACAGATGAAGGCCGTTGGTCTGCACTATTCCGTGCTGGAAGTGATTCATTCCCTCAAGGATAAGCTGGAAGACTACAACCGTCAGCTGGAAAATGCCGATGTACCCGCTTCACCCGCCCTGTATGTGTCCGACCGCCGTTGGAAGAAAATCGTACGCCTGCTGCGGGCCTCCGCCTTCCTGCAAGGGAACACCGAGGTGCGCCTGTCCGACTGCCTGCTGATGGTACACTGCCTGTGGAACGAGACCGGACAGATAGACTGGGTGCGCGATGCCGTGCTGACCGCGGTAGGAGAGAGCGTGCGCGGCTATGTGCTGAACCTTTCCGGCATTGAAGCCGATTTGCAAGCCCTGAAGAAAGAACTCGACTCCGCAGGAGCCCTGCGCGAGCGGGCCGATGCCGGACTGCAACTGGTCGATGCGTATTATTACCAGGTGGAGCGCGTGCGGCTGGCCGGACGGTTGCTCCTCTTTGCTTCCGACTACCAGCAGCTGGACGATACCGGCAAGCAGTTCTACCTGCATAAGGATAAGTACAAGACCGACTGTTACGTGCTGAAGAAATACGACCCCTCGATGCGCGGCAAGGTATCCCCTTCGAAAGTCTACACCCTTCGTCGGGGCCGCCGTTCGGTGTTCATCAACGACTATGAATACCCCTTGCTGTGCACGCCCGACTGTACCGCCCTGCCCGCCATGGAAGTACAGTCGCACGAAGACCTTCCCGCCCGCTTCAGTCGGCTGGAACAGCAGCTCAGTCACGTGGAAGCCCATTGCGGCGACTGGGTGAAAGAAGAAGCCGACTATTGCGCAAGCCATCTGTTTGTCGGACGAAAAGAAAAAGAAGCCATGAGCCGGATACTGGGCGAGCCGACGAAAGCCCTGTTCCGCTATCGGAACGAATTGGAGGAAATGAAACATGCATACCGGAAAGAGAACGAGGAATATCCGTCTGAAAGACCTGAAAACAGCCTATTTGGAGCAACTTCGTGAGCGGAGCCGGGCGCGGATGGAAGAATACCTTCAGGGGCGGACGGTGCTGGAGAGCGAGCTGGAAGAATGTGTGTGGGACTATTACCGCAAGACGGTGCCCTCGCTTCAGGAATTCTATTCCCGCTATACCCCCGAATGGGAAGTCTTCTATGCAAACGCAACCCTTTCGTCGGCCGATTTCCTGACCTTCCTGCAACGGATGGAAACGGCCTTCCGCAAGCGCTATACCCTGGCCGAGCTGGATGTGTCCTATTACATCGGTCGCCTGTCCCGGCTTCCCGAAGGAAGCGAAGAACGTGCAGCCCTACAGGAACTCTTTCTGGACAAGTGGCACCATCTGCTCTCGGTGAAGGAATACGACTACCAGTACCAGCACCTCTTCCACCTGTGCGACGGGTTCGCCCTGCTGGACAAGTCGTTCGGCCTGAAAACGGAGGGCAACCTCCGGGGCTCGCGCGTGAAATGGCTGTTGCGGAACCATCCGGAACTCTATCAGAAAGTGGTGCCCTATGAGAAAGCCATGGAGCAGAACCGCCAGATACGCGAGCTGGTGCGCTGCCTGGGAAAGAACGTGGGCGGACGGAAAGAAAGTTTCGACTCCCTGTCGGGACTTCGGGCCGACAGGCTGATTCATCATGCCGCCCAAAGCGACGTGGAAGGAGTGACCTTGGGCGACGACCTCAACAGCCTGCTGCCCGTGGAGTATTGCTACCTCACGGACGAGGTGCTCTATCCCTTCTTCATGCAGCGCTATGTGGAAAAACGCCTGCAACAGTTCGACTCCTATTCCCGCGAGGACCGTTCCGACCGTTCGCCGGAGAAAAAGAAAGTCAGTGCCCAGGGCCCCTACATCATTTGTGTGGACACCTCCGGTTCCATGCGCGAAGGCCGCGAACGCTTAGCCAAGTCGGCCGTGCTGGCCATTGCCCGTCTCACGGAAGCCACCTCACGGAAATGTTACGTCATCAACTTCTCGGAAGACATCCAAACCCTTCTGGTGCGCGATTTGAAGACCGATTTCCCTGTGCTGGTGAACTTCCTGCAACGTCGTTTCGACGGCGGTACCGATGTGCGTCCGGCCTTTGCCGAAGCGCTGATGATGCTGCGTACCCACGGCTGGCATCGGGCCGACGTGGTACTGATTTCCGATTTCGAGATGCCTCCTCCCGATGACGCGCTGCTGGCCGACATCCATCGTGCCCGTTTGCGGGGGACTTCCTTCTATGCGCTGGTGTTCGGTACTCATCCGGAAACAGATTACCTTCACGAGTGTGAAAAGTATTGGGATATGTATTGAACAGGAAAATCACTTTTTTCTTGTTTTTCGCTTCTTGCTGAAAATAAGATTTAAAATGCGAAATTCTGCTTTCTTTCTGAATGGAGGAATTTCGCATTTTTTTGTGTATAATCTTGGGTTACCCCTTTCAGAAGGCTTGTAGAGGGGGTGTTTCCTGTATAAAAACGGGTATTCGGATGAATCTGGAGAAGAAAATGCGTGAAAATCGGCCTGAAAAGCCGAATTTGAAGCCAAAATGCCGAAGTGTTTGGGCGAAAGCCCCGAAGCATTTCTGGAAAAACTCTTTGACGTTTGAAGGAAAACGTAAGGGCGTTTGAGGGCAAATGTACTTGCGTTTTGGGAAAGTGGTTTTGGGGGCTTCTGGAAGGGGGTAGTGGGTGAAGACTTTTGAAGACTTTTTTTGCGAAATGAGGTGATTGGAGTGTGAAAATGGGAGTTTCTTTTTGTACGTGTTTGCTTGTGTTTTGTGGATGATGTGCGTGGTTCCTTTCTTATTTTTGTAATTTGGTTGTTGTTTATTTGAATATTGTTTCTTTTTGAATTTGCGTAGATACTTTTCCTTGGGAAAAAGGGAAGCATGGGGCCTGGAGCGACTGAATTAGAAAATTTGAATGAGGAAGGAGGGGAATTGACATTTTGTTATGTTGGAATAACTCGTGACACTGTTTGTTTTACACTACCTATTTATGTGAAAAAGCAATTATTCGTAGGGGAATGAAAAACTTCAAAAATTATGTAGTCTTTTGTTTGAAGTATTCTTCTGCATCCATTTTCAGATCCATACTGATAAGTTCCCATGCGTATCCTCTAAAGCAATCTATCCCTTCTGGACATTCTTTGATGTTGGATATTTTTTTGAATCCGGCTTCAACCTCTTTTTCTGTAAAGCTCCATTCATCACGTGTGGTAGCCCACTCAATCATGTCTTTCAGACTGAATGTGTTGGAAAGTTCATAGATGTCCCAAAAGTCCTTTTGCCTGGGTTCGTCTTGAGTCATCGCTTTTATTTTCATTGCGGCGATTTCTCTTGTGTCTGCAAGTCTGATTCCATCTATGCATTTGATGGGAAAAATAAAGTTTTCCGTATAGAAGAAGTCTACTTTTATGCAAGCAGTTGGGGATTCTCCAATTCGGACGGAGTATCCCAAGGCTGGTTGGTCTAAGGTGTCTATATTTTCTGTATAAGGAAAATTTTCTTTCAAAAAACTTTCATTGCTGCTGTATTCATGCTTCCATAATCCATGTCTGTAAATAAATCTATGTCTATGGAGCGTCTGTGTCCAAGCTGGAGACTAAGACATGTTCCTCCCACTAAATTAAAGTCTTTGAAAATATCTGATTCTGATATTTTTTTCAGACAGTTAACTAAAAGTGGGGATACAGTTTCATTGCACAAATTCTTTAAAGTTCTTTTCCCTTGTTTCCTTTTTCCATTCGCTGTTTATGGTGGGTAATATAGCTTTTAATGTATCCTTTCCATAGAATCTGATGGCTTCCTCAATTTCCTGCTGGTTGCCATATTCAAATATGCGTTGAATGACCCATTCTTTGTTTTTTATCCAGTTGATTTTTTCTATTCTTGTATCCCAGAATAAAGCTGTGCTGAATTTTGATAAGTCTGGATGCTGGGACGGTTCTTTTTCTGTAATATAGGCATAGACTTGATAATTGGCTTGTATGATGTAAAAATAGCCTTCAATGCCTATTCCTAATGCTTTTTCTATGTTTAGAGACTGCTCGATAGTGAAATCTCGCTTTCCTTTAATTAATTCATTGATTCTTTGTGGATATACACCAGTCTCGGTGGATAGTTCCTTTTGAGTGATTTTTGCTTTTCTCAAAATATGTTCCAGCACTTTTCCTGCCGGTGTCATTTTGGCTGTGATATATTCTTCATACATACTGGTTTCCTTTATGTTCTGATACAAAAATACATCAATTAAGAATGATAACCCAATTTGGTGATTGAATTTGTGGATGCTTTCCTTATTTATCAGTTATAGCATAGTAATGTTCAAAGGTGATAGTATTCGCAATATTCCGTTTTTGAAGGTTTTAGTGTGCAATGAGTTGACGGGAATGAGGATGAAAAGAAAGTGATTCGCAGTGTAAAAACCAGATTGAATGTGGCGGAATTTCAGTTTGATGAAAATCATAAATTAGAGAAAGTACCTGCCTTACAGGCAAATGGGGTGACTCTATATCCATCGTACTGTTTTGTTATGATAACTTAGCTAAAAAAGAATATAATCTGTATATTTTCCCTTTTTTATCATTGTTCAATGCTATTTATCAATATATTTGTGGGCATCTTCCTGTGTAACAAACAATGATGCGAGTTGCAAGTTTAATATATACAGGTTGAATACAGCTATGTCTTTTGACAAATGTCTGTTGTAAAATGAGACTTTAATATCTAATCCATTTAGTTGCATGATATAACCATGCAAAATAATATGAATATGAAACTGAATCACTATATGGGTGTAATAGCATGTATTTCCTTGTTATTACTTGGTTCTTGTAATTCTGAATATTCGGCGAGTAGAAATTTTGATGATATAATTTTTCAGATAGAAAATGATCCACAATCCTATTTGTTAAGGTTAGATACGATAAACATGAATTGCGTAAAGAATAAAAGAGATGCGGTTCATTTTATATTAGCTGCAATCACACTCAGTTATACGGATAATAATTATTATCCACCAAAGAGTGTGTTGGAAAGGTGCATTCAGATTTTTAAGAAAGAAAAAATGATTCAGCCATACCTTGAAACTTTATATCTTCTTGCGGAAACCTATAAAAAAGAAAATGATATAACAAAAGAAGTCCATACCATAGAAACCGCAATAAATATTGCTAGACAAGAATATGACCAAGAATGGCTTTTTTATCTTTACAGCTATCTCGGTGAAATGTATATCAGGCAATTTAACACCTTGAATTTTATTAAATACCAGACTCTTGCCAATCAATGCATAAAGGATGTAAATTTTCAAGATATGAGTATATCAACTCAAATACAAGTTGCCAAAAGCTTTCTATATTTAGATCAATATAAAGTCTCATACGAAAAATTGAATGAAATAGAAAAATATCTTGGTAAAAAGAATATATTTTTAAGTGAAATAAAACGTCTGCAGGGAATTGCCTTATACAAAATGCAACATTGGGATGCTTGCATAGAAAAGCTGAAAGAAGCTGTAGTTGAGGAAACATCCATTGAACATAAATTCACATGTTTCGCAATTTTGACATATTGTTATTATCGTAAAAAGGACTTGTTAAATGCAGAAAAATATAAGTTTCTGGCGATAGAGAATAGTATAAATGGAGGAAATGTCTTTGCAGAAATAGAATTCTATACGTTGTGTGCAGAGTTTGCTCGGTTAAATCATGATGCAGGCGAACAAATAAAATGCCTTAACAAGTTAAAGGAGAAATATGAAATGGCATTTGATTGCCTGAATGGAGAATCATTGGATAAGGCGATACAGGCCTATACAAATATTTGTGAGAAAAAAACTATTCATAGACAGATAGCCATTTATAAATACATTCTGGTAGGACTTCTTGTAGTATTATGCGTATCTTTGGTGATATATATACAGCTCCGGAAAAAGCAAGTTTATAAGATTCTCGCTTTGCAACAGCAGATTAATTCTTTGGATAACCTTAGAAATGTAAAAAATGAAGTCAAAGAGTTTATTTTGCGTGATTTTGAGATAGCAAAGAAGATCGCAATTTTGCGCTCAACACAGCAAGTGCAGAGTGCAAGATTTCTTAAAGATTTGGAAAAGTATCATATAATAGATGAGAATTATTTGCTAGGTACACAGTGGGAACAGTTTTATAATCATATAGATCTATCTTTTGATGGGTTCTATTCAAAACTTATTCAGAAATATCCTATGCTGAATGACAAAGAAGTCCAGTTGTGTTGCATGCTTGTTTCTGGATTCAAGACAGAAGAGATTGCTGCCATTTGGATGAATAGTGTCTTTTCAGTACATAAGTACAAAACTAATATTAGAAAAAAAATTGGTATTCCTGAAGGTGGGGATATTGTCTTGTTTTTAGTTGAAAAACTAGACTTATAGTTGCTTTGTCTTATATTACAAGCATTTATACTGTATAGTATTTGATAATCAGATATATACAAATCTATATTACAAGCTTATTTCTATGGATTGCCAATGGTTTAATGGATAGTTTACCTTAATTTTGCATCAAACAAATATCTGTAGTCTGATGGTATTATTGCCCTGGATTTTATGAAATAGAAACAAGGAGACTATAAAATATCTGGCAGTACTACAACAGTGCAAAATTTTAATGATTTCTTAAGCAAATATGGCAATAATGGCATAGTATTGAATATTTGTTAACTTATAAAAATTATATATTATGAAAAGACTTGCATTATTATCACTGCTTTCATTCTGTTTTATAGCAGTATTCAGTTTTCCTGTAGATACAGCAAAGGTGAACCGTACATTCGCTTTAATGGTAAAGTCGGGATATACGGCAGAGACGCAACGTGAATTCTTCGATGCTTTTCCTGTAACCTGGCATGAACTCTGGCTTACATACGGAAACATACCTTCGTTTGATAATCTTAAATCAAGTTTCAGGAAACACATGTACGAAGGTTTGTATAAATTAGACAAGATACCCGACAGCTTGTTTTACGACAGGCTGATAACTCTTTGCATTGGCGGTAGTGAAGTAGTAGATGATATAGGAGGTAATCTTCATCATCTTATAAAAAAGAAACTTGAAGAAAACCCTGAGTTGATGATGGAACGTCTCAGCAAGAAATACTATACGGCATATTTCCCTTTCTGGTATTCCCTTTTCAACAGTCTGCTATGTACTGATGAGAATGTGGAAATATACAGGAAATTAGAAAATTATAAATTAATGTTCAAGGAAAAATATCCGGTTATAATGAACTATATGGAGCAGGCATTTATACTTTCCAATGGTAAGGCCATATTTGAAGACAATCGTTTTCCTTTATACTATAAATCACATAAACCTGAAGAAGTGAAGATGCAGATTCAACGGGAGGACGGAGTATATTTTGTGGCGGAACAGTTTCCGGAATATCCCGGTGGAGTAAACGGAATGTTGGATTTTATAAAAGAGAATTTCAAGTTGCCTGAATCATACTCTTGTAAAAAAGTCTTTATAACCGTAAAGGTGGTAATAGACACAGACGGCAATATCAAATCATCCACAATAGATAAAAGTTATGATGAAACAGCGGACAAAGAGGCCCTTAGGGTGGTATCACTAATGCCCCGCTGGAAAGCTGCGATAGACAAGGGAAAGAACGTTCCCTGCTTGTTTACAATCCCTTTCAGATATAAGTGACAATAAGAATTCAATAAGATGGAAATAAATGAAGCCTTGATAAAGAAAGCGGCAGAGCATGTAATGCTTAACTCATGCTCTGTCAGTTCAAGCGGTTTGTTTAATGGTAAAGCAGGTATGTCCTTGGCATTGTTTGAGGTAGCCCGATTTCTGGAAGATGAGTATATCGAAGATCAGGCATTACAGACATTACAGGAATCACTGCTCACAAAGACAAATGATCCGGGTTTTGAAAATGGTCTTTCCGGTATAGGTTATGTCCTGCTTTATCTCACCAAAAACAAACTGGTGGAGGCCGATTTTGATGAATTGTTTGGAGATAAATTGCAGTTTATCTATGAACATGCCGATAAATTATGTGATGATTTCATCACCAATGGAGTATTGCCGATGTGTGATATGAGAATGATTTATTTTCTTGATATTTATCATAAATGCGTAGATAGTAACAGATCGTCAGAACTGAAAGAAAAACTTCTGACAATAGGCTTATTCAAAGATGTAGTGATTTAATCTCACGTTATGAAAGTGGAATTAGGACATATGAAGGTTATGTGATTACTAAGCAGGCTTACGATGCTGCTAAATATATGAGACTTTATTTTACTATAGAACAGTTTATAACAGGTTTTATGCAAAAATAGATTGTCATATAATATTGTAAATTAATATTAAATTAAAATTGTGAACTAATATGAAAGCTTTAAAAACTACATTGTGTGTACTATTTTTGTTTACAACGACATTAATGGCACAAACCCCTTTTACCGTAAAATCCAATGTAATCATTGATTTTAACATTTCTCATGATGGGAAAATGATGGTTTATAAACAATTGTCGTCCGATGCTACCTCTACTGTTTTCATTAAAGATTTAGAAACAGGAAGAGTCACTCCTATTTATAAGAACAGTCTTAAAGACTATAGTGAGTTTGACGCTTCCTCTGGAGTGGATTTTCTGTCAGACAATGTTATTGTTTTCGGTAAAGAAAAAAACATGGTTTCATTCAATCTTACAGATAGGAAATATAAGAATCTCTTCAGATTGCCTGACGATGTCATTTTTTCTGTTAAAGCATCTGCTGATGGTAAAAGAGTATATTTCAGTTCGGATGAAACAATGTACTCTTCTCCAACTGAGCGTAGCTCTATTACAAAAACCAATGAAAAGAGAGGTATAATAATATCAATTGATATCGACCCTAAAGGGAATGCTTATTATACAATATGTAAAAAGGCCAGTAATGATAAATGTCATATCTTATGTTATGATGGTCTGAATAAGGAAGAAGACATCACATATAAATTTGATAATATTGTGACCGACCCATATTTGATAGAAAGTACTCCTGATAAAGATTGTTTTATTGTTGCTGGAAAGAATGGAGTATTTAAGGTTGATTTAACCAATACCAAGTCAGTAAAATTAATCACCAATGAGGGAGAGAATCGTTTAAACAAAATGCGTTTATCACCGGATGGTAAGACTCTTTATTATCAAACAATAAAAGATAAGAATAAAATTATTACCTTAAGTCTATGATTCCCTAATAAGGAGTTATGCATTTTACTCTTTTATAATAGCTTGTAATAAAAAAGAAACTTAACAAAAGAACAGCAAACTGTAAAGTGAGCGAAATAAGAAATAGATGTAAATTATAAACCTTAAATGACTATGTAGTTTATGAAAAAACAACTTTTAATTACTGCTCTTTTCTTCTCATTTATTTCGGTTTCGGCCCAACAGAAGAAATATTCCCAGGAAGCAATTGACCTGAATGATAGAGCCACGGAAATCATGTTACGGAATCTTTCAAATAAAGATTCAATAGCGGAGGTGTTGAACTTGTTAGATAAAGCCATCGCTTTGGATCAATCTTATATTACAGCTTATGGAAATAAAGTAAATTTATTATTGTCTGAAGAAGAATATGATCAAGCTATAAAGACCCTTGACGAGGCGATAAAATACAATCCGGAACAACATGGATTCTATCTTTTGAAAGCTAAAGCACTGGAAGAACAAGGACAGTCGGAAGAAGCTCTGGCTTTTTATAAAAAAGCATTGGAAACGTGTGAAATTCAGATGAAAAAGAATCCTGCCGTTGGTTCTTTTCTCGACAGTTATTTCCTGAAATATTGTATTTATGGAATAGACACACCGGCCAGTGAGGTTATATCCGCTATACCGACTTCATTCACAGATGAACAAAGGAAGTCAATCACAGTATTCCTTGATGCGGTTGGTTCCTTCAAAAAATATAAGGATGTATTTATAAAGAACGGTAGTCGGCCATTGAACCAGAAAAAACCTTCTATGCCGCAAAAGCGGGAGGATGGAGTTTACTACGTGGTTGACGAACTGGCAGAATATCCGGGAGGACACGATGCAATGATTGAGTTCGTCAGTAGAAATTTCAGAAAACCAGCCAATAGCAAACCGGGTACTGTTTTGGTGAACTTCGTCGTGGAAGCCGATGGTACTATACGTGATGCCGAAATAATGAAAAGTTTGGGCAAGGATATCGATGACGAGGCATTGCGAGTGGTAAACATGATGCCAAAATGGAAGCCGGCAAAAGTTGGTGGAAGGGTCGTAGCCATGGTATATAACATTCCTTTTATTGTAAAATAATTTGTAGTAAATAACCGGTATTATAGGTGACAATTTGGAACCGGCGGTCTGATGGGATTGATACTAACACTGGGATTCTGCATATTTATAGTTTAAGATATGAATATTACAAATATTAAATTATGGTTTGAAATGGCGAAAAAAGACGCTGTTTCTTATAGAAGATCAACCTTTGTTTCAAAGTTAGGGAGAAAAATAGAAAAAGATTCTTATTATGGAAAAAATAATAGTGTCATAGCAGAAGTTATAAAAAGATAAATTGATAAAAAGAAATATGAAAAATATATTGATTTCATTTTGCTTTATAATGTTTTCTATTGGAATACATGGGCAAAACTTTAGTTCGGACGACCTATCGCTACTGAAGAAAACTCCTGAAGTATCTTCATTGTACAATTCTGCATTACATTACGTGCTTCTTTATGAGAACGATGTGGATTCCTTGACAAAAGCTCTCACTTATATTGACAGAGCAATAGTCATTAATCCGAATATATCATACTCTTATTTATGGAAAGGTGAGATATTGTTTCGTATAGGGAAAAAAGAAGAATCATTGAACTTGTTTTCTTCATTATGCGAAAAAGAATCCTGCACTTACCACACGTTATTTTTGACAGGTATGCTGTATGAAAAGACAGGTTTCCCTCAAAAAGCCCTTGAATATTATGACCGCGCATTGGATAAGAACGCAAAATTATTGAAATCAGCTGCATGCAACTTGAAAGATTTCATGTCTAATCTTGTCATACGTTATTTCATAGATGGTAAGATGATGGATATGGATGAAGTAAAATCTTTATTACCAGACCACTTGAAAAGTACAAATGATAAAATAATACAAACAGAAGTGGATAATTTATATAAAAATTTCGATAAGGATAATTATATAAATAACCTGTGGAATCATAATATTATGGAATATTAATGAGGAGGTAAAAAGCTAACCTAAAAAATAAGGACAAAAATTTAGAGGTAAATTTTGTTTTTTTTTGTCTAAATATCAGTTTTTTAGCGTAAAAGCAAATTATAAGATGAAAGAGTCATTGTATATTCGGAAAGATTTCAAAGGCCAATTATATATGTAGGGATTGTGATAAAAGATTCCGTCATAAATGATAAAAGAGGTTGCTTCAACTGGGAATGCAACCTCTTTTCATTTCTTATTCCGCATTCTTTTTCAACCATTCCTGTCGGCGGAGGTCAGGCAGGTGCTTTACCTTGAAATTCTCAAAGGTGGCATTGAAGCCGTTTCCGTCCGGGCTGGCCGCCATGAGACCTACCATGACAGGGACGTGGTCCTGCAACCAGGCGTTGCGCATCATGACATATTCCTTGTCGTCGAAGGAATAGAAGATTTCCACGGCATCCAACCGTCTGACAGCCTTGATCCATACGTAAGGTACCGGCTTGTCCAGTGTGATGACGCTCCAGTCGGAAGTCTTGTGGGTGACGACCGTGCTCAGGTTGAACTTGCCGTCCACAAACTCGATGCCTGTCTTGATGTAGTTTTCATGGTCAATGCGCAGCATCAGTCCGGCCTGGTCGAAACGGGTCTTGTAGTCGCCGGTCACTTTCACTTTGACTTCAAACTCTCCTCCGTAGGTAGTGTAATAGAAAGGAGCGTCGTCCACGGTAAAGCCATAGTGTGAAATCCGCCAGTAGTCACTCTGCGGGGTGACAAACATCGTGAGTGCCTGATTCTCAATTTTCCACTGTTCGGGTTCGTTGAACCATTGCATTTTTTCCAGCGACTGGGCCATTCCGGCTTGAAGCGATGCGCCGAGGGCCATGCCTAAGATAAGTTGTTTTTTCATATTGGGTGAATTAATTTAGGTTCCTAAATTGATGAAAAGTTTTCCGTGTCATTCGTTAATAATCATTTTTCCTCGTTATCTTTGCAAATGTAGTGCGTGGGTAACGAATACACAATGATGATTAATAACCATTTTCATGAACATAGTAGATGAATTGAACAGCCGTTTTTTGACGCAAGATTTGGTGTCGCAGCAGGACGGGCTGTCGGCGGCGGAACTGGAAAAATACAAGGCGATTGCATCCGGTTATGCGGAAATGGAAAATGCAGTGGCCGTGTTGAGTGACATGCATGCCAATATCAGCTATGTGTATTATGGGCATTTTTCACAGACTTTGGGTTGGAAGCAGGTGCCCGGCACGGAAGACCGGATTGATTCCATCTGGGAAGAGGTTATCCTGAAGCAGATACATCCGGACGATTTGCACGAGAAATATTTGCAGGAGCTTCGTTTTTTCCATTTTGTGCGGCGTCAGCCAAAGATGAAGCGGGCCGATTTCTATCTGGCCAGCAAGCTGCGCATGAAGGACGGGGCGGGCAACTATCAGTTTGTGTTGCACCGGTTGTTTTATGTGTCTTCACCCGTGGCGAATGGGCTGTGGCTGGCTTTATGCGTGTATACACCTTGGTTCCCGATGTTTGCAGGAAAGAGTGTGGTGGTGAATTCGGTGACGGGTGAGGAGATGGAACTTGGACGGAGGGACGACTCACAGATACTGTCTTACCGGGAGACACAGATTCTCCGGCTTATTGCCAAGGGCATGATGAGTAAGGATATTGCCATTCTGCTTTCCATCAGTATCCACACGGTGAGTCGGCATCGGCAGGAAATCCTGCGGAAACTTCAGGTGAAGAGTTCCATAGAGGCCTGTCGGGTGGCGAAGGAGCTGGGAATCATGTAAAGTGCTTGTGGTTTATATCAGACAATGTACAGCTTTTCGGTGAATAAGTGTTCTATTCTCCGAAAATATTCGGTAAATAGATGCTTTATTCCCCGAAAAATTATTATCTTTATTGCTAAAAGTGGCTATATGTATTTACATGAAAGAGAAAACTGGTGGCAGTTTACCTATGATAGCAGTAGAGTGCTTAAGCTTTTAGGGCGAATCAGGGCGAAACAAGGTATGGTGTTAGGTAGTCTTTCTGCTCTTGGATTTGAATTTCAGGATGAGGCTATGCTTTCTACCATGTCTGTCGAATTGGTCCGTTCTTCGGAAATTGAGGGTGAAATGTTGAATTTGCAGGAAGTGCGTTCTTCTATTGCCCGTCGTTTGGGGATTGAAACAGCTGGTCTTGTTCCGGCTTCCCGATATGTAGAAGGAATAGTGGAGATGCTATTGGATGCTACGCAAAATTATAAAAAGCCCTTATCTGACGACCGTCTTTTTGGATGGCATAATGTGTTGTTCCCCTCTGGAATAAGTGGATTGTACAGAATTGAAGTTGGGAAGTATCGCACAGGTGAAATGCAGGTGGTTTCGGGAGCAATGGGTCATGAAAAGGTTCATTATCAGGCTCCCTCGCCAGAAAGGGTGCCCGAAGAAATGAAACGCTTTATTCAGTGGGTTAATACTGAAGAAGATATAGATGAAGTAATAAAGGCGGCAATTGTTCATTTATGGTTTGTGTCTATACATCCTTTTGATGACGGTAATGGACGAATTACCAGGGCCTTGACTGATATGATGCTGGCACGTTCAGAGAATACAGGTAAACGGTTTTATAGCATGTCGGCCGAAATCAAGTTAATGCAAAAAGAGTATTATGAAATATTGGAAAGAACTCAGAAAGGAGATGGAGACATTACGGAATGGCTTCTCTGGTTCTTGAAGTGTCTTGACAAGGCATTGGATTCGACACGAGAAACATTGGCTGTTGTGTTGGAAAAAGCCAGGTTTTGGGAGTATTTTAGGGATATAGAATTCAATGTGCGGCAACGTAAACTGATTAACATGCTATTTGATGGTTTCTTGGGCAAACTTACTTCTAGTAAATGGGCTAAAATTGCTAAATGTTCGCCGGATACGGCTTTAAATGATATAAACGATTTGATTGCAAAAGGTGTGTTGGTAAAGAATAGTGAGGGAGGTAGAAGTACAAATTATTCTTTAGCAGGGCTACATTGTATGGATGAAATATAAGAATGATAAGAAAGCATGATTGAATGATGCAAGGAACGGAGTAAATTCGTAAATTTGATATCCGAAATTTGCGGCAAGATGTTCAAGTTAACACTAAACCTAAATAATAAGAAATGAAAAAAATGCTGATTCTATCGGCGCTGCTTGCATGCGGGCCGGCCTGCTTTTCACAGCAGGCAGAAAAATTTCCATTGGGAGATTACGAAGAACTGACGGACACGAAACCTCACGACGGGGTGGAAGTGTGGAACAAGATGACGGCTCCGGTCCGTTTCTGCTGGGGAACGACGGATGTGCGTTATAAGAAACTGGATGTGCCGGATGTGAAGGCGACCGGTACGCTCCGCCTGAAGGCCTGGAAAGGAGAACGGGTGAATGCACAGGCGGTGTTGTGGACGCAGAAAGACCTGGAAGGGGCGGAAATGACCGTCAGTGAGTTGAAAAACGGGAACTCGGTGATTCCGGCTTCGGCAGTGCGGACCCATTTCGTGCGTTACGTGATGACCGATGAACTGAACAAGGACGGAAGCGGAGGATGCGGTGCGCGTGAAAATAAGGCGGAGTGGGATTCTTTGATGGTGGCCGATGTGCTCGATATCGTACGGGTGCGGGAAGTGAAGGCGCGCACCACGCAGCCGGTGTGGCTGAACGTGTGGGTACCGGCGGAGGCAAAGCCGGGAAAATACAAAGGCACGCTGACCGTTTCTGGGAAGAATTTCGAGGCGATGAAACTGCCGTTTGAGATTGAGGTGGTGAACCGTACGTTACCGGAACCGCAGAAATGGGCTTTCCATCTGGATTTGTGGCAGAACCCGTATTCCGTGGCGCGTTATTATCAGGTGCCGTTGTGGAGCAAGGCGCATTTTGATGCCATGCGTCCCCTCATGAAGATGCTGGCCAATGCGGGGCAGCGGGCCATTACTGCCAGCATCATGCACAAACCATGGGCCGGACAGACGGAGGATGCGTATGACAGCATGATTTTCCGGATGAAGAAGCTGGACGGCACGTGGGTGTACGATTATACGGTGTTCGACAAGTGGGTAGAATTTATGATGAACGAGGTCGGCATCAAGGACTTGATCAGTTGCTACACGATGATTCCGTGGGCGTTGAGCTTCGACTATTTTGACCAGGCGACGAATCGGGTACAGTTTATCAAGGCGGCGCCGGGGGATGAGGCTTACGCGGAATACTGGGGTACGTTTCTGAAAGATTTCTCCCGTCACTTGCGTGAGAAAGGATGGTTTGAAAAAACGGCCATCTCCATGGATGAGCGTCCGATGGAGGCCATGCAGGAGGCCATCAAGGTGATTAAGGCGGCCGATCCGGAGTTCAAGATTACACTGGCTGGAAATTACCATGAAGAGATTCAGGGGGATTTGTATTACCTCAGCATTCCTTACGGGAATCAGTTCCCGGTGGATGTGAAGGCGGAGCGTGAACGCAAGGGACAGATTAGTACGGTGTACACGTGCTGTACGGAAGCGTTCCCGAATACCTTTACTTTCTCGGCACCGGCGGAAGCCGCATGGACGGCGTTGCATGCTGTGGCAGGTGGATATGACGGTTATCTGCGTTGGGCGGTGAACAGCTGGCCGATAGACCCGTTGCGTGACTCTCGTTTCCGCACGTGGGCGGCTGGGGATACTTACAGCATCTATCCGGGTCCGCGCAGCAGTATCCGTTTTGAACGGCTGGTAGAAGGTTTGCAGGATTGCGAGAAGATTTATGTGCTTCGCGAAGAACTGGAAGCAAAAGGAGCTACTGGAAAGTTGAAGAAACTGAATGCCAAACTGTCGGAATTTACGCCGGAAGGCTGGATTAAGGTGAATAAGAAATCACCTGCATTGATGGTGAAGGAAATGAATGCGTTGCTCAATGAAATGTAACAGTGGGCAAAAGAGTGGAAATAAAAAAGTCCGGTCGCAAAGGCCGGACTTTTTTGTTATGATAAAATTGTAAGAAAATTATTTTTTGGTGCTCGGGTTGTAGCGGGCGTTCAAGCCGTCTACAATTTCCTGAGTGATATCCAGTGATTTGTCAGCAAACAGCAGGTTGTCCAACTGGGTGTTGCTGATGATCAGGCTGTAGCCTTTCTTCTGGTTGTATACTTTCAAGAATGAATTGATGGAGTCGCGGAGCTGCAGGCTGTTCTTCTGGTTTTCTGCCTGAAGGTCAGCGTAAAGCTTTTCCTGCAACTGCTGCAAGTCACGCTGCTTCTGCAACAGACGGGCATTTTCCTGTTCTGCACGTTCGCGGCTGGCAAAACCGTTGTTTTCCAATTTGCGCTGGAACTCTCTCATTTCCCCGTCCAGTTCTTTTGCTTTTTCGTTCAGTGTAGTACGGATGTTTTCTTCTTTCTGAATCATCAGTTCGTTCAGGTCGTTCCAGTAGCGGTATTTGGTTAGCAATGAGTCTACTTCTACATAGGCAATCTTCATATTGGTACCTGCTACTGCCGGAGCAGAAGCTTCAGTGGAAGTTTCTTTTTTTTCTGTACATTGTGCGAACAGGAGTACTACGGCAAGTGCCAGAAGTCCTTTCAAAACATTCGTTTTTTTCATAATGATAGTGATATCGTTTTTAGTTAATTATTAGCGTTTATTCTACTTCTGTATGGGCAGATTGTCTCTCCGAAATGGCATGAGGGTTGAGATGCTGGGCGGCACGGTCTTGTGACTGCACGCATCCGATACCTCTTTTACGCATGGCTTTGCTTCCGCTCACGTGGGTGTTGGGGAAGCGTCCGTTCTTTTTGAAAAGTATCTTTACCGATAATAGCGCTATGCAGATAGCAACTATTAACAAAGTTATCAGGAGAGTCTTGAGCATTTCTATTAATTTTGTGGTGCAAAGATATAGTTTTTGTCACGATTCCTTAGGGTTTTGTCTTTAAAAAAGCCTTTTATGGAGGGAAAAATCGCGGATTTAACTTTTGTTTGCATACAATTTTTAATCATTATAATAGATAATACTTTTATGGAAAAGAAAGATTTACAACCGGCATCGGTATTTCATTATTTTGAAGAAATCTGTCGTGTGCCGCGTCCTTCTAAGAAAGAGGAAAAGATTCGGAAGTATCTAGTGGATTTTGCCCAGGCGCATGGATTGGCACATAAAGTGGATGAAGCAGGCAATGTGTTGATATGCAAACCAGCTACGGCAGGCATGGAACACCTGAAGAAGGTGGTGTTGCAGTCGCACATGGACATGGTGTGTGAGAAGAACAACCAGACTGTGCATAATTTTGAAACTGATCCGATTGAAACGTATATCGACGGAGAATGGTTGAGAGCGAAAGGTACTACGCTGGGCGCAGACAACGGCATCGGAATGGCTACGGAACTGGCGGTGCTGGCTGCGGATGACATTCAGCACGGTCCGCTGGAATGCTTGTTCACCGTGGACGAGGAAACCGGATTGACCGGGGCCTTTGCTTTGAAGGAAGGCTTCATGAGTGGCGATATTCTGATCAACCTGGATTCGGAAGATGAAGGGGAATTGTTTATCGGATGTGCCGGAGGAGCGGGTACTACGGCTGAGTTCCCTTGTCCGATGACGGCGGCTCCGGAAGGTTATTTCTTCTTCCGGGTGACTATCAAAGGATTGACGGGTGGCCATTCTGGAGATGACATCAACAAGAACCGGGCGAATGCCAATAAGTTGCTCGACCGCTTCCTGGCGATTCTGATGAAGCAGTATGACTTGCGTCTGAGTCTGATTGACGGAGGTAATTTGCACAATGCCATTCCGCGTGAGGCGCATGCCGTATGTGCGGTGCCGATGGCCGACAAGGAGAATGTACGGGTAGCCCTGAATATGTTCCTGGCCGATGTAGAAAATGAGTTCTCTGTCACGGAACCGAACCTGGTTATGGAACTGGAATCGGAAACACCCTGTGCGGAAGTGATGGAAAAAGAAGCGATGAAGCGCTTCCTGCTTTCTTTGTATGCCGTGCATCACGGAGTATATGCCATGAGTCAGGATATTGAGGGACTGGTGGAAACTTCTTCCAATTTGGCTTCGGTGAAGATGCGTGATGGGAAAATTGTCGTGGTGACCAGCCAGCGCAGTTCCATTCTGTCTTCTCGCGAGGATATGTCGCAGATGGTACGTGCGGCCTTTGAACTGGGTGGAGCGACTTGTGTCACGGGTGACGGTTATCCGGGTTGGAAACCGAATCCGTCGTCTGCCATCCTGAAGGTAGCGGTGGAAAGCTACAAGCGTCTGTTTGGAGTGGAACCGAAAGTGAAGGCCATCCATGCCGGACTGGAATGTGGCTTGTTCCTGGAGAAATACCCGTCGTTGGACATGGTTTCATTCGGACCGACGTTGCGCGGAGTACATTCACCCGACGAACGTATGCTGATTCCTACGGTAGATAAGTTCTGGCGTCACCTGCTGGATGTGTTGGCTCATATTCCGGCTCGTGTATGAGAAAAATGATTTATAGTTTGCTCTGGGCTGTGTGCGGCATGACTGTCGCACCAGTTCAGGCACAGCATACGTTCCGAGTGATGGAATACAATGTGGAGAACCTGTTCGATTGCCGTCACGATTCGTTGAAGCAGGATACAGAGTTCCTTCCAGGCAGCGTGCGAAACTGGACGTATGCTCGCTTTCAGGACAAGCTGAATAAGATTGGAAAGGTGATTCTGGCAGTGGGGAAAGAGCAGGTACCCGATTTGGTCGGCTTGTGTGAGGTGGAGAATGATTACTGCCTGAAAAGTCTGACCGGTTATTCTCCTCTTCGGGAAGCAGGATATAAATATGTAATGACTTCTTCGCCCGATGAGCGTGGCATTGATGTGGCACTGCTGTATCAGCCAGCCTCGTTCCGCTTGCTGACGTCGCAGCAAATCCGTATTCCGTCGGACTCGTTGGGCATGCGTCCTACACGGGATATCCTGTATGCTTCGGGGCGTGTGGCCAGCGGGGATACGTTGGATGTGTTTGTGTGTCATCTCCCCTCGCGTGTGGGAGGGGCGCAAAAGACGGATGCATACCGTTTGTGGGTAGCGCGCAGAGTCCGCCAGGCAGCCGACTCGGTCATAGCCAAAAGACAGAGCCCTCGTCTTATTATCATGGGCGATTTTAATGATTATCCTGATGGAAAGTCCTTGCAGGAAGGCCTGCGGGTTTCCGCTTTGTCGGATGAGCCGGATGTGTGTGCGTGCTACAATCTGATGGAGAACCAGCCGGAGGGTACTTACCGTTATAAAGGCGAATGGGGCGTACTGGACCAGATGGTGGTGAACGGAGGTTTGCTGCAACCCGATGTCCGTACCCGGACTTCAAAGGAAAAGGCTGCCATCCTGCGTTTCCCTTTCTTGTTGGAAGAAGACAATGTGTATGGAGGGGAAATGCCTTTCCGTACGTACAAAGGAAGACGGTATCATGGAGGATACAGCGATCATCTTCCGGTACTGCTGGAACTGACGGTGGAGGAATAAAAGGAAAAAGGGTGACTTCAAGTCACCCTTTTGGTTTATTTATATTGTAAGTGGAACTCTACTACGGCTTCTATTCCTTTTCTGAAAATGTCAAGAGAGAAATTTTCATTCGGGGAATGGATGGCATCGCTTTCCAGTCCGAATCCCATCAGGATGGTTTTGATACCGAGTATCTGTTCGAAGTCGCTGATGATAGGGATACTTCCTCCACGACGAACGGCCAGCGGTTTCTTTCCAAAGGCTTTTTCAAATCCTTTTTCGGCTGCCTGATAGGCCGGATGGTGGATGGGGCAGACATAGCCTTCACCGCCATGCAGGGGAGTGACTTTTACTTGTACATAGTCGGGGGCCTGCTGGGTGAGGTAGTCTACAAACAGCTGGGAAATCTTTTCATGTTGCTGGTGGGGAACCAGACGGCTGGATACTTTGGCGTAGGCTTTGGAAGGCAATACGGTCTTGGAGCCTTCACCGGTGTATCCTCCCCAGATACCGCAGACATCGAATGACGGGCGGCAGCTGTTGCGTTCCAGTGTAGAATAGCCTTTTTCGCCTTTCAGGGCTTTCACGCCGATGGCTTCCATGTATTTCTTTTCGTCGAACGGAATCTGGGCAATCATGGCGCGTTCGGCAGCCGGCACTTCTTCCACATCGTCATAGAAATGGGGGACGGTGATACGGCCGTCTGCATCGATAACTTTGGACAGTAAGTCGCAGAGCACGTTGATGGGGTTGGCTACGGCCCCACCGAAATGTCCGGAATGAAGGTCGCGGTTCGGGCCGGTCACTTCGATTTCCCAATAAGCCAGGCCTCTCAGTCCGGTGGTGAGGGAGGGAAGGTCTGCGCCCAGCATGCTGGTATCGGACACCAGAATGACATCGGCTTTCAGCAGTTCCTTGTGGGCTTTCAGGAAGGCATTCAGGCTGGGAGAACCGATTTCTTCTTCTCCTTCAAAGATGAATTTCACGTTATGGTGGAGTAATCCTTCCCGTACGAGGTATTCAAAAGCCTTGACTTGAATCATGGATTGTCCTTTATCGTCGTCAGCTCCGCGGGCCCAGATATGTCCGTCGCGTATTTCCGGTTCGAAAGGCGGGTTTTTCCACAGTTCCAGCGGTTCGGCCGGCATCACGTCATAATGTGCATATACCAGTACGGTGGGGGCATCGGGGCTGACACGCTTTTCGGCATAGACCAGCGGATGTCCTTCGGAGGGCATCACCATGGCCTCGTCGGCTCCTGCTTCGAGCAGCAATTGGCGCCAGCGTTCGGCGCAGGCCAGCATGTCTTCCTTGTGCGCAGGCAGGGCACTGATGCTGGGGATACGGATGAGGCTGAACAGTTCGTCGAGGAACCGGGCTTCGTTTGCTTGTATGTATTGTTTGATTTCCATGCGGTTTTTATTTATAAGTGGGTTGTCTTGTTAAGCAAGTAATAATCGAGGATGGTCATGGCTGCCATGGCTTCTACGATGGGTACTGCACGAGGCAGGACGCAAGGGTCGTGACGGCCACGTGCCTTTAAAATGGTTTCATTGCCGTGGATGTCGACCGTGGGCTGTTCCATCAGTACGGTAGCTACCGGCTTGAATGCGACCCGGAAATAAATGTCCTGTCCGTTGCTGATGCCTCCCTGGATACCCCCGGAACGGTTGGTGCGGAAAGCGATTTTGTCGCCCTCGCGGTAGAAGATATCGTTCTGCTGGCTGCCTTTCATCTCCATGTGTCCGAAGCCTTGTCCGTATTCAAAACCTTTGACGGCATTGATGCTGAGCATGGCATTGCCCAAAGCGGCATGAAGCTTGCCGAAAACCGGCTGTCCCAGTCCGATGGGGCATCCCTGAATGACACAGCTGATGACCCCGCCGATGGTATCGCCTTCGCCTTTGGTCTGGTAGATGTAATCGGCCATTTGCTTGGCCAGTTCCTGGTCGGGGCAGCGTACGGGATTGTTTTCGATGGTACTCAGGTCATACTCTGTATAATCTTTGTCGAGTTTGAAAGTGCCTACCTGTGAGGTGAAGGCAGTGATGCGGATGCCCAACTGCTTCAGGGCCAATTTGGCGAGGGCGCCTCCTACTACGCGGGCGATGGTTTCACGGGCAGAGGAACGTCCGCCTCCCCGATGGTCGCGTACACCATATTTCTGCGTGTAGGTGAAATCAGCATGTGAAGGACGGAATACCTCTTTCATGTTGTCATAGTCGTTGGAATGTTGGTTGGTGTTCCATACGACAAATCCAATGGGGCAGCCCGTGGATACACCTTCGTAAATTCCGGAAAGGAATTCTACCTCATCGGCTTCTTTTCGGGCGGTTGTGATGGAAGATTGGCCAGGCCGGCGACGAGCCAGTTCTTGTTGCACAAACTCCATGTCGATGGCAATGCCTGCGGGAAATCCGTCGATGACACCGCCTATAGCTTTTCCGTGTGACTCACCGAAGCTGGTGAGACGGAAGATGTTTCCAAAAGTGTTGTTGTACATGGTTGTATAGTATAATTGTGATTGTATTTACTGTTAGAATTTGCTTCCGGCACCTCCGCCGCCAAAGCTTCCTCCTCCGAAACTTCCGCCACCGAAGCCACCTCCGAAGCCTCCGCCTCTTCCGAATCCTCCGCCAAAGAACGGTCCGCCCAGGAAAGGGCCTCCGTTTCCGCCCCGGTGGTGGAAATCGTCGTCATTGACTTTCCGCTGGGTGCGGCGTACATGTCCACAATGGCTGCAGAGGTAGGTGACTTCTTCGGTACGTACGCCTCCCACGCGAGAAATCGTTCGTACGGAAACCTGTTTCAGGGTATGCTTGTGGCAGTTGGGGCATTTGTTTCGTTGGCGTCCCGAATACCAGAGTAGGGTGGGAACTAAAATGAAACAGCATCCCAGTACAATGAAGAGCAGGAGGTTGTCGGATTCTCTTTTGGGAGGAGTGGGGGAACCGGAACTCTTGTCCAGTATCTGACGTACGGCTTGAACGCCTGCTATCATACCGGCATCCCAGTTGCCTTTGCTCAGATAAGGATTCATGTAGCGGGTCTGGATACGTTTGCAGAGGGCATCGGGGAGGATACCTTCCAGACCGTAGCCGGTGACAAACTGGATGCACCGTTCTTCGATGACCAGTAGGATGACCAGTCCGTTGTCTTTGCCTTTCTGGCCGACTCCGTTCTTCTCACCCAACTGGTAAGCAAAGTCAAAGCAGTCGCCTCCTTCTATCTGGCGGACTGCCACGACCAATGTCTGGATGCCGGTTTTCTGCTCCAAGGCAAAAAGGGTGGTATCCATGGCGGCTACGGCGGCCTCAGTTAGTACACCGTCGGGGTTGCTGACATACCGTGCCCGGTTTTGCAAGTGTACCATGGGAATGTCTTCCACTTTGTATCCTTCTGCTTGTAGGTGGCAGAAAAGTGTAGTCAGCAAAAAGAACAGTCCAAGTGAAAAATAACGTTTCATGAGGAAGTCCACGGTTTAGAACTTTACTTCCGGGGCTTTCTCACTGCCTTCTTCTGCTTCGAAATAAGGACGCTTCTCAAATCCGAACAGGCCGGCTACGATGTTTTTCGGGAAACGGCGGATGCTCGTGTTATATTCGCGGGCCGTTTCGTTGAATTTCCGGCGTTCCACACTGATGCGGTTTTCGGTTCCTTCCAGTTGTGCTTGCAGTTCCTTGAAATTCTCGTTGGCTTTCAGGTCTGGATAATTTTCCGTGACGGCAAGCAAACGGCTCAATGCACTGCCTACTTCTCCTTGTGCTTTTTGGTAAGCGGCAATCTTTTCAGGGGTCAGGTCGTCAATGTCAATGCTCATTTGGGTAGCTTTCGCTCTGGCAGACACTACGGCATCGAAAGTTTCCTTTTCATGGGCTGCGTAACCCTTAACCGTGTTAACCAGGTTCGGAATCAAGTCGGAACGGCGCTGGTATTGGTTTTCTACATTGCTCCATGCAGTGCCTACGGTTTCTTCCTGAGTGACTAAAGAGTTATACGAACTGACGCAGTAAATTACGATGACAGCGACTACTGCGATGAGAATAATCCATGTTTTTTTCATACGTGTTATTTATGTTTTATAATTAGTTTCAAAGGCAAACATACATAAAAATCTCTTTTTTTGCCTATCTTTGCACAATAATTTTGATAAGTTGTAATATTATATATGAAGAATATCCGAAACTTTTGCATTATTGCACACATTGACCACGGGAAGTCCACTTTGGCCGACCGTTTGCTGGAATACACGCAGACCATCAAGATTACGGAAGGACAGATGTTGGATGACATGGATTTGGAGCGTGAACGTGGAATCACTATCAAGAGTCATGCCATTCAAATGGAGTATAATTATAAAGGTGAGAAATATATCCTGAACCTGATTGACACTCCGGGACATGTGGACTTTTCATACGAGGTGTCTCGTTCCATTGCAGCATGTGAGGGTGCGTTGCTGGTAGTAGATGCTTCGCAGGGGGTACAGGCCCAGACCATCTCGAACTTGTATATGGCCTTGGAACATGACCTGGAAATCATTCCGGTGATGAACAAGTGTGACATGGCCAGTGCGATGCCGGAAGAAGTGGAGGATGAAATCATCGATTTGTTGGGATGCAAACGTGAAGAGATTATCCGTGCCTCTGGAAAAACCGGAATGGGTGTGGAGGAAATCTTACAGGCCGTGATAGAACGGATCCCGGCTCCTCAGGGAGATGAAAATGCCCCGTTGCAGGCATTGATTTTTGACTCTGTGTTCAATTCTTTCCGGGGAATTATCGCTTATTTTAAGGTGGAGAACGGAATTATCCGTACGGGTGACAAAGTGAAGTTCTTCAATACCGGGAAAGAATATGTGGCAGATGAAGTGGGGGTATTGAAGATGGACATGGTACCGCGGAAAGAACTCCGTACGGGAGATGTAGGATATATCATTTCGGGTATCAAGACTTCAAGAGAAGTGAAGGTGGGCGATACCATTACGCATATTGACCGTCCGTGTGACAAGGCCATCGACGGATTTGAAGAAGTGAAACCGATGGTGTTTGCCGGGGTTTATCCGATAGAAGCAGAAGATTATGAGAACTTGCGCGCTTCACTGGAGAAACTGCAGTTGAACGATGCGTCTCTGACTTTCCAGCCGGAATCATCTCTGGCCTTGGGCTTCGGTTTCCGTTGTGGGTTCCTGGGGCTGCTTCACATGGAAATTGTGCAGGAACGTCTGGACCGTGAGTTTGATATGAATGTCATTACCACGGTGCCGAACGTATCTTATATGGTGTACGACAAGCAAGGAGGTGTACAGGAAGTGCATAACCCGGGTGGTATGCCCGATCCGACCTTAATTGATCACATTGAAGAACCTTATATTGATGCTTCCATCATTACGGCAACCGACTATATCGGTCCGATTATGACTCTGTGTTTGGGTAAGCGCGGTGAGTTGGTGAAACAGGATTACATTTCTGGAAATCGCGTAGAACTGCATTACAAGATGCCTTTGGGAGAAATTGTGATTGATTTCTATGACAAGTTGAAAAGTATTTCCAAGGGATATGCTTCGTTCGACTACCATCAGTCGGGCTTCCGTCCTTCCAAACTTGTGAAATTGGATATCCTGCTGAACGGAGAATCGGTGGATGCGTTGTCTACCTTGACTCATTTTGACAACGCTTACGATTTGGGCCGTCGGATGTGTGAAAAACTGAAGGAACTGATTCCTCGTCAACAGTTTGAAATTGCTATCCAGGCGGCTATTGGGGCCAAGATTATTGCGCGTGAAACCATCAAAGCTGTCCGGAAGGATGTGACGGCCAAATGTTACGGAGGTGACGTGAGCCGTAAACGTAAGCTGCTGGAAAAACAAAAAAGAGGAAAAAAACGAATGAAGCAAATTGGTACGGTGGAAGTGCCACAAAAGGCATTCCTGGCTGTACTGAAGTTAGATTAAATGGAAAAGAAAAAAAGGCGCCAAAACTATCGTACGTGTTTGGCGTCTTTTTTTTGCCATAGAAAATTATAAATAAATTGACAAATAATTTGCAATTTAAAATAAAATCCAATACATTTGTCTAAAGATAAAACCACATAGGCTTTTTTGAATGGATTATAACTTCAGGAAAATCTGGCCTGTTTTAATGCTAAAAATCATTTATAGCTTTGTCATACCTTAAATCTAATACGCTTATAATGTGGTTTGATGAGGCACAAAATTTGTAAATATGGAAAGATCTGTTTCGCTTTCAGACCAAGAACTTTTGGCTGCTTATCGTGCTGGGTCCACGGAGGCTGGAGAGCTTTTCTTCCAAAGATATTCGGTATTGGTAGAAAGATATATCAGGGCGCATGTCAGAGACGTGGAAGATGTATATAATTTACGTCAGGAGGTATTGCTGAGGGTACTTAATGGAGTAAGAACGACTTATCGGGAGACCGGTCGTTTGTTGCCGTGGGTAATGACCATTACGGTCAATGTAGTAAATGATTATTATCGTCAGCATGCAAAAGAGGCTGAAATAATATTGGAAGAGTTGCCTCCATCCCTGATGCTGTCGGAGGATTTTTCGGACGATTGGGATTATTGGAGACGGTATGAGCATGCTTATAGGATACTCGAACAGGTTTACAAAGATTTGCCATTAGAAGACAGAACCTTGATTTACTCTCTTTTTTATGAAAATCAAAGCTTTCGTCAGGTGGCTCTCAGCCGAGGAGTCAGTAAGTCATCTTGTTTTAAATATCTTCAACGGCTTTTGTTCAGACTTCGGAAAATGATGATTGCATCAGGAGTGGATAGAAGTTTTTTGGAAGAACGATGAGGAGAAAAGGTATCGGAAATATAATTCCTTCCGGATACTTTTTCTTCTTATTTTATTGTTATTATCTTTTAAGCTCCAATGTTTTTTGTACATTTGCGCACGAAAAAATATAGAATAATATCTTTATGCTAACATTGGACTGTATTTACCGGGCATCTTTTGCCCTTAAAAATGTAATTAGAAGGACAGATTTGATATATGCCCCTCAGATAAATAGTGAGAGTCAGATTTATTTGAAACCGGAGAATTTACAATATACGGGTTCATTTAAATTGCGTGGAGCTTGCTATAAGATTTCTCGTCTGACCGATGAAGAGAAGGCCAAGGGAGTAATAGCGTGTTCAGCTGGTAATCATGCGCAGGGAGTGGCGTTGGGTGCGACAAAGCATGGCATTAAATCTTTGATATGCCTTCCGGAAGGAGCCCCGATTTCGAAGGTGGAAGCGACCAAGCGCTATGGTGCAGAAGTGTGTCTGGTGCCGGGAGTGTATGATGATGCCTATCAGAAAGCGTTGCAGTTGAAAGAGGAAAAAGGATATACTTTCATTCACCCGTTTGACGATGAATATGTCATTGCCGGACAAGGAACTATTGGATTGGAATTGTTGAACCAACTTCCGGATGTGGAGGTGGTAATTGTGCCTGTGGGTGGTGGCGGCTTGATATCAGGGGTAGCCTATGCCTTGAAGTCGTTGAAGCCTGACGTAAAAGTATATGGTGTCCAGGCGCAAGGAGCTCCCAGTATGCTGCGTTCTATCGAACATGCCAAACGTGAATGCCTTCCATCCGTTTCTACTGTAGCCGATGGCATTGCAGTAAAAGAGCCGGGGGAGCATACATTTGAATTGTGCAGTAAATATGTAGATGGTATTGTTACTGTGACGGAAGATGAAATCTGTGCAGCCATACTGGCATTGATGGAACAGCAGAAACTGATTGCAGAAGGAGCGGGAGCGGTTTCTGTAGCAGCTGCGATGTTCAATAAGGTACCAGTGGCTGGAAAGAAAACGATTTGTGTCGTTTCGGGTGGAAACATCGACCTGACGATTTTGAGCCGTGTAATCGGACGTGGTCTGGACATGTCCGGACGCTCTTATACGGTGACACTGGATTTGCACGACAGACCAGGGGAATTGATGGGAGTGGCAGCCATTATAGCTCGCTTGGGAGGAAACATCATTTCGGTTTTGCATGAGCGAAACAACAACAACAGCAATGTAACAGCATGTTTTCTGCGCTTGGTGATGGAAACCCGTAATGCGGAGCATATCATGCAAATCCATAACGCCTTGCTGGAAGCGGGGTACTCGATAGTGGACTGAAGGGGAACCATACGGGACAGTGAGTTTTAAACTTAGACTGTCCCGATAAATTTAAATTTTTTAAGCAGAAATTCTCCGTTAACGTTACCAACGAAACAATATTTATCGTACATTTGCCACACATTGTAATGTTCGGTTTGCAAAAATGACTGATAAAATAAAACATCTAGGTATTGTGGAAAGCATTGACGGTTCTTACCTGAGAGTGAGGATTGTACAGACGTCTGCCTGCTCTTCGTGCAGTATAAAAGGGCACTGTAGTGCGGCTGAGTCTAAAGAAAAACTGATAGATGTATACAATAAGGACGGCCTTGAGTGTCAGGTTGGCAGTCAGGTCACAATCAGCGGAGCGACATCCCTGGGAATGAAAGCAGTAATGTGGGCTTTTGTTTTTCCCTTTGTGGTGTTGCTCGTTTCACTTTTTGGCTCCATGTATTTTACGGGAGGCGATGAAGTGCTTTCTTCGCTGGTAGCCTTATGTATGCTTATACCTTATTATCTGATACTTTTCTTTTGCCGGGAAAAATTCAGACGTACTTTTATATTTGTTTTGGAATCAATTAATAATTAATAAACTAACTTTATATTATGAGTTTAATTTTGGTTGCAGTGATTTCACTGGGTGCCATAGGCTTGATTTCAGCTGTTATCTTGTACGTGGCTTCCAAGAAATTTGCTGTGTATGAAGATCCTCGGATTGGACAGGTTGCCCAAGTGCTTCCTCAGGCCAATTGCGGTGGATGTGGTTTCCCGGGGTGTTCCGGTTTTGCCGCAGCTTGTGTGAAAGCCGGTTCTCTGGAAGGAAAAATGTGTCCGGTGGGCGGTCAGCCTACAATGGAGAAAGTTGCAAGCATCTTGGGGCTGGAGGCGGTTGCTTCCGAACCGAAGGTGGCAGTGGTAAGATGTAACGGAACCTGTGCCAACCGTCCGAAACTGACGCAGTATGACGGCGTACGTTCGTGCGTGGTAGCTAATTCCACTTTTGGAGGTGAAACAGGATGTACGTTCGGATGTCTGGGATGCGGAGATTGTGTGTCAGCTTGCCAGTTTGATGCCATTCACATGAATCCTGAGACAGGTCTTCCGGAAGTAGATGAGGCCAAGTGTACGGCTTGTGGGGCCTGCAGTAAAGCTTGTCCGCGCAACATCATTGAGATTCGTCCGAAAGGAAAGAACAACCGGAGAGTGTACGTGCAGTGTGTCAACAAAGACAAAGGGGCTGTAGCCCGCAAAGCCTGTGCAGCTGCTTGTATCGGTTGCGGCAAGTGTGTGAAGGTTTGTCCGTTTGAAGCCATTACTTTGGAAAACAACCTGGCCTATATCGATCCGGCAAAATGTAAATCTTGCCGTAAGTGCGAAATGGAATGTCCGCAGCATGCAATTGTAGCGGTAAATTTCCCTCCTCGTAAACCGAAAGTGGAGACTCCGGCTGCGGATAAACCTGCCGCAGAGAAGCCTGCAACGAATCCGGTTAAGCCTGAAGCCGAGAAGAAAGTAAGCCCGGCTGAAACTCCGGTTGAAGAAGCTCCGAAAAGCACAGAAGCTTAATCTTATAATTGTATAATACTAAATAACATAACAGTGAAGACGTTTAGAATTGGTGGAGTTCATCCAGCAGAAAATAAATTGTCAGCCGGGAAAGCCATTGAAACGCTTGCGCTTCCGAAGCAAGCTGTGTTCCCGTTGTCTCAGCATATTGGTGCGCCTGCCACTGCCATCGTGAAGAAAGGCGATGTAGTGAAAGTGGGAACCAAGATTGCCGAAGCAGGTGGCTTTGTATCGGCCGCTATCTTCTCTTCCGTTTCCGGTAAAGTAAACAAGATAGACAGTGTGATTGATGCGAGTGGTTATCGTAAACCTGCCATATTCATCGATGTGGAAGGTGATGAGTGGGAAGAATCGATTGACCGCAGCACGGAGTTGGTCAAGGAATGCAATCTGACTCCGGAAGAAATTGTAGCTAAAATTAAGAATGCCGGTATCGTGGGTATGGGTGGTGCCTGCTTCCCGACGCATGTGAAACTGACCCCTCCTCCCGGATGCAAGGCTGAATGTGTCATCATCAACGCCGTGGAGTGTGAACCCTATCTGACTGCCGACCATCGCCTGATGTTGGAGAAGGCCGACGAGATTCTGGTGGGCGTACAAATCTTGATGAAGGCAGCCAAGGTGAACAAGGCTTATATCGGTATCGAAAACAACAAGCCGGATGCCATTCAGCTGATGACTCAGAAAGCGGCAGCTTATCCGGGTATCGAAGTCGTACCTTTGAAAGTGAAATATCCGCAAGGAGGTGAAAAACAGCTGATTGATGCCATCATCGGCCGTCAGGTGCCGGCTCCTCCTGCCATCCCTATCAACGTGGGGGCTGTAGTGCAGAACGTAGGTACGGCGTATGCGGTATATGAAGCCGTTCAGAAGAATAAACCTTTGTTTGAACGTGTGGTGACCGTTACGGGTAAGTCATTGAAGAACCCGTCTAACTTCCTGACCCGTATGGGAACTCCGATGAGCCAGCTGATAGATGCAGCCGGGGGCCTGCCGGAAGATACCGGAAAAGTAATCGGTGGCGGTCCGATGATGGGTAAGGCGTTGGTGAATACCGAAGTGCCTATCTGTAAGGGTAGTTCAGGCGTCCTGATTATGAACGACAAGGAAGCACGCCGTGCAGAACCGCAGCCGTGTATCCGTTGTGCAAAATGTGTGAGTGCCTGTCCGATGGGCTTGGAACCCTTCCTGCTGGCTACTTGCTCGGCTCACGGCGACTGGGAACGCGTGGAACACGAAATGATCATGTCGTGCATCGAATGTGGTTCATGTCAGTTTACGTGTCCTTCTCATCGTCCGATGTTGGATTACATCCGTTTAGGTAAAGGTAAGGTGGGCGGTATCATCCGTGCACGTAATGCAAAAAAATAATTGGAGAATCTTATGGCAAACAAATTAATAGTATCCTTATCGCCGCATGTACATAGTGGCGACAGTGTACAGAAAAACATGTATGGCGTGCTGATTGCGCTGATACCGGCCTTGCTCGTATCTTTCTACATGTTCGGCTTGGGAGCAGTGGTGGTGACACTGACTTCTGTCATAGCCTGCTTGTTCTTTGAATGGGCTATCACCAAATATATCTTGAAGCGTGAACGTACCACGATTACCGATGGTTCGGCCGCGTTGACGGGAGTGTTGCTGGCATTCAACCTGCCTTCCAACCTGCCGTTGTGGATTATCATCATCGGTGCGCTGGTAGCGATCGGTGTGGGAAAAATGACATTTGGAGGTTTGGGATGTAATCCGTTCAACCCTGCTTTGGTGGGACGTATTTTCCTGTTGATTTCTTTCCCGGTACAGATGACTTCCTGGCCGGTAGTAGGACAGCTCACCAGCTATACGGATGCGGAAACGGCAGCCACTCCGCTGGCCTTGATGAAGATGGCCGTACATGGCGATGCCAATGCTTTGAGCCAGCTTCCTGATACGATGTCTTTGTTCCTGGGTAACAATCCGGGATGTATCGGTGAGGTGAGTGCCTTGGCCTTGTTGCTGGGACTTATCTATATGTTGTGGAAAAAGATTATTTCCTGGCATATTCCGGTTTCCATTCTGGTCACTGTATTTGTATTCTCCGGCTTGATGCATTTGGCAAATCCTACGGTGTATGCTTCTCCGTTTGCTCATCTGTTTACCGGAGGTCTGATGCTGGGAGCTATTTTCATGGCAACCGACTATGTCACTTCGCCGATGACCCACAAGGGCATGCTGATTTATGGCGTGGCCATCGGTTTCCTGACCGTAGTAATCCGTACTTTCGGTGCTTATCCGGAAGGTATGTCGTTCGCCATTTTCATCATGAATGCATTTACTCCGTTGATTAATACCTATTGTAAACCAAAACGCTTCGGGGAGGTAGTGAAGAAATGAAAAAACTAGAATCATCTTTAAAGAATATGGCTCTGGCACTGACCGGATTTTCCGTAGTGGCCGGAGGTTTGCTGGGCTGGGTGAATGATGTGACCGCAGAACCGATTGCACAGGCTAACGCCAAGACATTGAGCGATGCCATTGCAGTGGTGGTTCCTGGTTTTGACAACAATCCGGCTGAAGCTCCTGAAACGGTGGAAGTCAATGGAGCTACGTATAAAATCTACAAGGCGACCAAGGGCGGACAACCTATCGGGGCCGCAGTAGAATCGGCTTCCAATGGATTTGGCGGTACGTTGACCGTACTGGTTGGATTCGATAACGAAGGTAACATCATTGATTATTCTCTTTTGAGCCATTCTGAAACGCCGGGACTGGGTTCCAAGGCTGCCGACTGGTTCAAGAAAGGTGCCAAAGGCGATATTACCGGAAAGAACCCTGGAAAAGCTCCTTTGACTGTCAGCAAAGACGGTGGAGATGTGGATGCCATTACAGCTTCTACCATTACCTCACGTGCGTTTCTGCTGGCTGTGAACAATGCGTATGCAGCCTATATGAATCAGCATGTAGATGGAGCCAGTGGTGCTTCTCAGCAGAAAAAGGGTGCCGGGGAATATGAAAAGACAGATACGACGAATGTAGAACCCGTTAAATAATAGGAGGACAGGCTATGAATAATTTTAAAGTGTTAATGAATGGGATTGTAAAAGAGAATCCTACGTTTGTACTCCTGCTGGGTATGTGTCCGACTTTGGGTACGACTTCTTCTGCCATCAACGGTATGGGTATGGGATTGGCCACGATGTTCGTATTGATCTGTTCCAACGTGGTGATTTCTTTAATCAAGAACCTCGTTCCGGATATGGTACGTATTCCTATCTTCGTGGTAGTCATCGCGTCGTTTGTAACCTTGTTGCAGATGGTGATGCAGGCCTACGTGCCGGCATTATACGCTACGTTGGGATTGTTCATTCCGTTGATTGTGGTAAACTGTATCTTGCTGGGACGTGCGGAAGCTTTTGCGGCCAAGAACAACCCGGTTTCTTCCTTCTTTGATGGATTGGGTATGGGACTTGGATTTACCATTGCCTTGACGTTGCTGGGTAGTGTGCGTGAGTTTCTGGGTACGGGTAAATTGTTCAACGTGGCAATTATGCCGGAAGATTACGGAATGCTGATTTTCGTATTGGCTCCTGGTGCCTTTATTGTATTGGGATACCTCATTGCGATTGTAAACCGCTTGAAAAAAGCATAACCCTTAAAAATAGAACGATATGGAATATATATTGATATTTATTACCGCAATCTTTGTGAACAACATCGTGTTGTCACAGTTCCTGGGTATCTGTCCGTTCCTGGGAGTTTCCAAGAAAGTTGAAACTGCCATGGGTATGGGAGCGGCGGTAGCTTTCGTGCTGACACTGGCCACTATCGTGACATACGTCATTCAGAAATTTGTATTGGATGCATTCGGGCTGGGATACTTGCAGACCATTGCGTTTATCCTTGTCATTGCCGCACTGGTGCAGATGGTGGAAATCATCCTGAAAAAGGTGTCTCCGTCGTTGTATCAGGCACTGGGTGTGTTCCTTCCGTTGATTACTACCAACTGCTGTATTCTGGGTGTGACCATCCTGGTGATTCAGAAAAACTATGACTTGCTGACAGGCGTGGTTTATGCATTCTCTACTGCCCTGGGCTTTGCCCTGGCCTTGATTGTATTTGCCGGTATCCGCGAACAGCTGAGTCTGGTCAATATCCCGAAAGGCATGCGTGGTATGTCCATCGCATTGGTTACGGCCGGTTTGCTGGCGATGGCCTTTATGGGCTTCTCCGGTGTAGACAAAGGGCTGGCTGTCTTGTTTGGACTGAACTGATTTCGTAAGTTTCAGAAAATAAAATGTAGAAAGTGTTATCCGGGGCATTTCCGGGTAACACTTTTTTAATTTTTTAATGGCAGGTTGATGGACATTTCAATCCTTTTTCCTACTTTTGTAGAGATATCGTAAATGACCTTAATAAAGGAGTTAAATATAAGAAAAACCTTAGTGTTATGAAAAAAAGAATTCTCGTGACAGGTGGAACCGGATACATTGGTTCTCATACTGTGGTTGAATTGCAGAATAGCGGTTACGATGTAGTAATTGTAGATAACCTTTCTAACTCACGTGCAGACGTGGTAGATAGCATCGAACAGATTACAGGTGTGCGTCCGGCATTTGAAAAAGTAGACTGTCTGGATCAGGAAGGGCTGGATACAGTGTTTACAAAATATCCGGGTATTCAAGGTATTATCCATTTTGCAGCTAGCAAGGCAGTAGGTGAGTCTGTACAGAAACCGTTGCTGTACTATCGCAATAACTTGGTTTCATTGATTAACCTGTTGGAGCTGATGCCGAAACATGGAGTAAAAGGAATCATCTTCTCTTCTTCTTGTACGGTATACGGTCAGCCGGATAAATTGCCTGTAACAGAAGAGGCTCCTATCAAGAAGGCTGAATCTCCATACGGTAATACGAAGCAGATTAACGAAGAAATCATCCGTGATACTGTGGCTTCCGGTTCTCCGATTCATGCCATCATGTTGCGTTACTTCAACCCGATTGGTGCACATCCTACTGCATTGATTGGTGAACTTCCTAACGGTGTACCGCAGAACTTGATTCCGTATCTGACACAGACTGCCATGGGAATCCGTGAGAAACTGAGTGTGTTCGGTGACGACTATGATACCCCTGACGGTTCTTGTATCCGTGACTATATTTACGTGGTAGACTTGGCTAAAGCACACGTCATTGCCATGGATCGTATCCTGGGCGACAAGCAGAAAGACAAAGTGGAAGTATTCAACATTGGTACAGGTCGTGGTCTTTCTGTATTGGAACTGATTCACAAGTTTGAAGAAGCTACAGGCGTGAAACTGAATTACCAGATTGCTCCACGTCGTGCAGGTGATATCGTGAAAGTTTGGGCTGATCCTACTTATGCAAATAAAGAGCTGGGATGGAAGGCTGAAACTTCTATCGAAGACACTTTGCGCTCTGCATGGAAGTGGCAGGAACACCTCCGTGAAAAAGGAATCATGTAATTGAAATATTAATAAATTAAAAAATACTGAACTAAAGACGTTTTATGAACGTTATATGTGATGTACAGCTCTTGTGATGGTTGTCTATGTGAATAGCTAATCGTGACGGCTGACTTCCATCTGGAACAAGCAGAGAGTTGTATTTTTGCATAGTAGTTTTGTCGTGTTTTATTTTGTGTTTGTGTTGTGGCTGTTCTCCGACGAGAGTCGGGGAACAGTTTTTTTTGTATTTACAGATTTTGTTATACCTTTGCAACCGATTTTCGAATCGAGGGAATGGGACTTCCCTGTGATAAACCGCTAATGAAGTAGCTGATAGTTCCTGCCGAGGTTGGTCTTTCCAAATGGCCGGCAGGGAGTATTGCATCTGCATCCAAGCCGTGGAGTGGCTGCCTTGGTTTTTGCGAAGACCAGCGTGTAGGATGTAAGAAAATAACAGACAATATGAAGACGTTGAAAAATCAGAATTTTTGGTGGAGATTTGAGCAATTTCCTTTATTCCTTTATTTGTTTAAATGGCTTTTCCTTTCCGTTTTGTCCGGTGCCTGCATTGGTTCTGCCTCTGCCTTGCTGCTTGTGTCACTGGAGTGGGCCACACAGTATCGTGAACATCATCTTTGGATCATTGCCTTGTTGCCATTGGCCGGATTAGTCATTGGATTGATGTACCATTACCTGGCTGGCTCCGCTTCCAGGGGGAACAATTATCTGATAGAGGAAATCCGTTCGCCTCATGACATCATACCGTTCCGGATGGCTCCCTTGGTGTACATTGGTACCGTATTGACCCATCTGTTCGGTGGTTCTGCCGGTAGAGAAGGCACCGGCGTACAGATGGGTGGGGCAATAGCCGACCAGTTTTCCCGCTTGTTTCGCATGCGGCGCAGAGACCACCGGTTGATGGTAGCCATCGGTATCAGCGCCGGTTTTGCCTCCGTGTTTGGTACACCGTTGGCCGGAGCCGTTTTCGGTCTGGAGGTCATTGTGGTGGGCCGGATGCGCTACGAGGCCATTTTGCCCAGTTTCCTTTCGGCAGCTGTAGCCAGCATGGTGTGTCATGCCTGGGGAGTGGCACATACCCATTATGTGGTGCCGGAGGTGCCTGCACTGGATGGAAGCAATCTGCTGTGGACTGTGGCCGTAGGTATTCTTTTCGGGCTGGCCGCCATGCTGTTTTCTCGCTCCATCGGTTTCTGGTCGGGAGTGGCCAAGCGTATCAGCTACCCACCCTTGCGTCCGCTGGTAGGAGGTGTGGTGATAGCTGCTGCTGTCTGGCTGATGGGAACCACGAAGTACATCGGCTTGGGAGTTCCCACTATCGTGGCTTCTTTCTCCGAACAGCAGATGTGGTATGACTTCCTGCTGAAAACGTTATTTACGACCTTTACCATTGGAGTAGGTTTCAAGGGAGGAGAAGTGACTCCTTTGTTTTTTGTGGGAGCCACGTTGGGAAGTGCCTTGTCGGCCATCGTACCTCTACCCATGGGATTGCTGGCAGGAATCGGTTTTGTGGCCGTATTTGCCGGAGCAACCAATACGCCGATAGCCTGTACGCTCATGGGAATTGAACTGTTCGGGGCAGAGCCGGGCATTTATTTAGGAATTGCCTGTGTAGTGGCTTATCTGTTTTCCGGCCATACGGGTATCTATACAGCCCAGTTGATAGGGAGTCCCAAACATTTGGCTTACCTTCGGGAGAAGGGGAGGACCTTGGCCGAAAGAAGATAATTCTCGAAATCTTGGGAATGAAACGTAAGGGCAGAGAAAACGCATCAAAATTTCTTTAACAGGATTTAGTTTTTAATGTTTGTATTTATCTGATTATCAGTTTGTTTTGTTTGTGTATATCGATGTTTTTCATTATCTTTATAATAAAAAACAGATAAAATATGGATTCAATATCAAAGAAATTCTTGATTATGGATAATTTGGCAAAGGCCATGGAGCCTTTGGATACACGTGTACAAG